>JAZRUF010000001.1:0-22192 GCA_045652405.1 Eubacteriales bacterium
GACGTTTGCCCTTTGCACCTGCAGACAAAAGAAACGCACCCATACTTGCCGCCATGCCCACACAAATCGTAGATACATCACACTTTATATACTGCATAGTATCATAAATTGCCATACCCGAGGTAATAGAACCGCCCGGGCTGTTAATGTAAAACTGGATATCTTTATCCATATCCTGTGCCTCAAGATACAAAAGCTGAGCCACAACCAAGCTCGCAGTTGTATCGTTTACTTCATCGGACAAAAAGATAATGCGGTCATTTAACAGACGTGAGAAAATATCATATGACCTTTCACCACGGTTTGTCTGTTCAACTACCATAGGTACCAAGCTGTTAAACATGAGCCATCACTCCTTAAAAAATTTGTCATATTTTGGCGATTGTTTAAAATATGCACAGTGGGCGACCTAAGCCGCCCACCCTTATGTTAAATTATGGTCACGAAAATAAGTAATTATTCCTTATCTTCAGCCTTTTTGGTTGTACGCTTCTTGGTTGCAGGCTTCTCAGCCGCATCATCTGCATCCGCTTTTTTTGCAGTAGTCTTCTTAGCAGTCGTAGACTTTGAAGCTGTGGACTTAGAAGCTGATGACTTGGTTGCTGCAGACTTCGCGGTAGTAGACTTAGTAGCCGTTGACTTTGAAGAGGTAGTCTTCTTAGCCGGAGCCTTTTTCTCTCCGTCTTCCTTATCCTCAGCAGCCTTCTTTGCAGTTGACTTCTTAGCCGCCGGCTTCTTTGCTGCTTCCGGTCCAACTAACTTAGCCTTTGAATTATCGCGAATGAACTCAGATGTCTTTATAGAAATAATATCCTGCTTCATTGCGCCTTCCGGAATGTAGCTCTTTACGCGCTCAACCGGCATGCCGTACTGCTCAGCAAGCTTGTTGTACTCAGCTTCAACATCCTCAGCAGTAACCCCAAGCTTCTCAAGCTCAGCAATCTTCTCGAGTGCCAAAGTAACTTTAACCTGACGCTCTGCACCCTCGCGAAAGTTCTTGCGGAAACCTTCCATATCCATGCCGCTCATCTGCAGGTAAGCATCCATGGTGATACCCTGTGCAGATACACGGTTTGCAAAATCTTCAGCAATACGATCAAGCTGACGCTCAATCATAACCTCAGGCAACTCAACTGTCATGTTATCAACAATCTGGTCAAGAACTGCATTTTCAAAAGCCTCATCAGACATTCTCTGACGGCCCTCAGCAATCTTGCTCTTAATATCTTCCTTGAGTGCATCAAGGGTATCCATTTCGGAAACGTCCTTTGCAAACTCATCATCAAGCTCAGGAAGCTCAGTTTCCTTAACTTCCAAAACCTTAACTTTAAATACAGCTGGCTTTCCTGCCAGGTCTTCTGCGTGATATTCCTCGGGGAAAGTTACATTTACGTCGACATCTGCACCTGCAACTGCACCGATGAGCTGATCCTCGAATCCCGGGATAAAGTGATTTGAGCCAAGCTTTAAGTTGTGCTTCTCAGCTTTGCCGCCTTCAAACGGCATACCGTCAACAAAGCCTTCAAAATCGATAACGACGGTGTCTCCCTCTGCTGCTGCGCGGTCAACGTTAATCATACGTGCGTTGCGCTCGCGCAGACGGTTAAGCTCGTCATTTATATCAACATCGGAAACTATAACCTCAAGCTTATTTGCAGTCAGACCCTTGTACTCGCCCAAAGTAACCTCCGGCTTTACAACGACGGTTGCCTTAAAGGTAAATCCGTTATCGTCAAGCTCGTCAAGCTCTACCTGCGGCTCGTCTACAGGCTCAATCTTAGCTTCTTCGACTGCTGCATCATAAGCTGCCGGAAATGCAAAGTTAACCGCATCCTCCATAAAGATGCTTGTTCCGTACATACGCTCAATAATCTTTCTCGGAGCTTTGCCCTTGCGGAATCCCGGAATATTGATTCTTGAAACGTTCTTGCGATAAGAACGGTCCATAGCTGCATCAAATTCTGCTTTTTCCACCTGAACTTCCAGCATAACCTTGCTGTTTTCCAATTTCTCAACTGATTTCAGTTTCATAGTACATTTCCTCCAAAACTTCAATTGCATCTGATATATTTTATCAAATGTTTAAAAGAATTTCTATAGCTTTCCAAAGTTTTTTTATGTTTTTACAAATTTTTATATAAAGTTGTGAAAAAATTGGTATTTCTCGCTAAAATACGTATCACTTTTTACAATGAAAACGGAGTGAAATTTAAATAATCCGAAGATATAAGCCTATACTCAACACCGTTTTTCACACCCTCAAATGCTAAGCGGTGACTTCCGCCGTGCAAATGACCGTATAAGCAACATGAAACTTTATACTTTTCCAAAAGCTCACATATTTCCTTGCACTCATATCCCTCATAGAGCGGTGGATAGTGTAACACACACACTGTATTCTCTCCGCAGAGCTGCTCACCTGCTTTAAGCGAGGCTTCAAGGCGACATAGCTCACGATTGTAAACTTTATTAGATTCATCTGCCTTTCCCTGGTCTAAAAACCAACCACGCGTTCCGCAAATTACCGTCCCTTGATGAATAAATGCATTGTTATGAAGTATATCAATACTTTCAATACCGTTTTCGGCAAAGCATCTTTTAATTTTTGAAACGGTTTCCCACCAATAATCGTGATTACCTTTAAGTATAAGCTTTTTGCCGGGCAGATTATCAACAAATTTAAAATCAGGAATTACCTCTTCAAAATTCATCGCCCATGACAAATCCCCCGCGAGAACTACAACGTCATCATCCTTTATCTTCGAAAAACCTTCTATAAGTTTTTCAGGATGGTTATCCCATGCTTTCCCGAATATATCCATCGGTTTATCCGTACCGAATGACAGATGCAAATCCCCGATAGCGTAGATTGCCATGAATTCACCCCATTACCCCAAGAAGCTAAATACGGTTTCTGCAATATCCTTTCTCTCAACCGCACCGGTAAATCTTTCAGCCAAATTCTTAAGCGCAGCGAGCGGCACAGGAACGGAATTTTGAGTGGTCTTCGAAAGAATATCCAAAAGCTCAACGCCGTTGAAATCCACATCAATCCCCAAAGCTGAAAGAACGCTGTCTGAAAACTTAAACGGACTTGCAGTAGATGCGATGAGCGTCTTGGTCTTATCTCCGCTCTCGTTTTTGTATTTTTCATACACACCAATTGCAACCGCAGTATGAGTGTCAACAAGATATTTGTGTTCACTGAACACCCTTGAAATTGTTGCCATAGTTTCATCATCGTCGCAGTAATCTGCAAAGAACAGCTCGTCAAGCTTAGCTTTTATATCCGCATTAACGGTATATGCTCCGGTTTCGGAGAGCTTTGCCATGTATTTACGAATTGTAGCCGCATCATTTTCTGCCATATGGAAGAGCAAACGCTCCAAATTGCTTGAAACGAGTATATCCATCGCAGGAGATGCTGTCATATGGAACTCTCTTTGTTTATCGTACTTGCCGGTTTTGAAAAAGTCCGTCAAAACATTATTTTTATTAGATGCGCAGATGAGTTTCTTTATCGGAACTCCCATTTCCTTTGCGTAAAACGCCGCAAGAATATTTCCGAAGTTACCGGTAGGAACACATACGTTTATCTCCTCACCCTCGCTTACTTCACCGCTCGCAAGCATATCGCAATATCCTGAAACATAGTACGCAATCTGAGGTACTGCTCTGCCCCAGTTGATAGAGTTTGCAGAAGAGAAGAAGCAATTTTTCTCCGCCGCGCGCTCTCTGAGTTCTTCATCGGAGAATATTTCCTTCATCTTGCTTTGAACGTTATCAAAGTTACCGTAGACAGATGAAACAAACACATTCTCACCTGCCTGAGTGGTCATCTGAAGCTCCTGCACACGGCTTACGCCGTCCTTCGGGTAAAAAACAGCTATTTTCGTACCCGGAACATCAGCAAAACCGTCAAGCGCTGCTTTTCCCGTGTCCCCGGATGTAGCAACTAAGATTACCGCACACTTATTTTCCCCTGTTTTTTTAAGTGATGCAGTCAATAAATATGGCAGCATCTGCAACGCCATATCCTTAAACGCGCAAGTAGGTCCATGCCACAGCTCCAAAATGTTTGCAGTATCATCAAGCTTATAAACAGGTGCCGCGGATGCAGCCTTAAACTTTTTCTCGCTATATGCCTTTGAGGCATATTCGCAGAGCTCTTCATCCGTAAAGTCAGTCAAAAACTTACCCAGGACAAACGCCGCACGTTGCGGATAATCCATTTGGCATAGTTTCTTAATTTCTTCACCATTCAACTTAGGGATGCTTACCGGAGCAAAAAGACCGCCATCGCGGCTCAAGCCTTGAGCAATAGCTTTTGCCGACGGAACACGAATCTCCGTATCCCTTGTACTGTAATATTCCATAATAACCTCCCATTGTTATGTAAAAGCGTTTTCAATATGTTCAATATCTGCACGACCGTTCATACCGTCAGGTGCATATATCTCTATAACATCGAATCTCGGTTGGGATTTTGTATGATTCTTTGAAAGCCATAACTCGGCGCACATTTTTATCTTATCACACTTAGAAGGCGACACAAACTCGCGCGCTGACGCAAAATTATTGTTTTTTCGAAGCTTGACTTCAACAAATGCCAGCACACCGCGTTTTTCTGCTATTATATCAACCTCGCCGAATCTGGTGTAGTAATTAACCGCTACCAAGCGATACTTTTTCTTCCTCAGATACTCCGCAGCCAGTGCTTCTCCCCACTTACCCAAAAGTCTTTTATCCATCATATCCTGCCTTTCAGGAATGACAGCCTGTGCATCGGGCAAGGCCCAAACTTTTCAATAGCCTCATAGTGAGCTTTGGTCGGGTACCCCTTGTGTTTTGAAAAACCGTATTGCGGGTATTTCTCATCATATTCTTTCAAAAGCCTGTCACGGCTTACCTTTGCAAGAATCGAAGCGGCTGCAATTGATGCAGACAAGCTGTCTCCCTTTACAATGCTTTTCGCGCAAACCGGGATATTTCTAACCATGTTACCGTCAATCAAAGCAAAATCCGGCATCGGATTAATCCGCTCAATCGCTCTTCTCATAGCTAAAAAAGACGCATTTAAAATATTAATCTCTTCAATTTCTTCAACTTCGGCACAAGCTATTCCATATCCCACTGCTTTTCGGATGATAATATCAAAAAGCTCTTCGCGTTTTTTCTCTGAAAGCTTTTTGGAATCGTTAAGCCCCTCAATATTTTCCCCATAAGGCAATATTACCGCAGCCGCATACACAGGACCCGCAAGAGGTCCTCTCCCAGCCTCATCAGCTCCGCAAATTCGCGCAAAGCCCTGCTCTTTCATTTCTGCTTCATATTTCCAAAACTCAGTCACGACTTTACCACTCCTCGTAAAGCATGGACTCATTCCCACGCAAACAAAGACTCTCAAGCGGTTCGCGGTCCATATCCTCAGGTAATTCAAGCGTTATTCTGCCGAGCGTTCCTGCGCGGAATTCATCAAGTAGGACATTTGCCATACGAGTATAGTCAACTTCACCGCCGGATATTAAAAATCCGCGTTTCTTTCCTGCCGCAGAGAGCAAGTCAAGTCCTGTCATTTCCGAAGATACTTCTATTTTATATCGCGTTTCCAATGCTTTAGGATATTTATCCGAAAGAACCTCCATAAGAAAACATGCCAAAGTTTCAACATCTAAAATATCATCCTTGACCGCACCGGTAAATGCCAAATGCAATCCGGCACGTTTATCCTCAAACTTTGGCCAAAGTATTCCCGGCGTATCCATCATATCCACTCCCGCATCAGGGACGGATATCCACTGTTTCCCGCGAGTTACTCCCGGGCGATTCTCAGCTTTCGCCGCAGTGCGTCCTGCTACTTTGTTGATAAATGTAGACTTTCCCACGTTGGGTATTCCACAAATCATCACCTTCACCGGACGACCAGCCATTCCCTTCTCCGCGTACTTCTCAAGCTTTTCAGAAAGAAGCTCACGAAGTACACCTCCAAAGCGCGAAACGCCTGCACCACTTTTGGCATTGCTCTCCAATACCGCCATGCCCTTTTCAGCAAAGTATTTTGACCATGCCTGCGTAATGCTTGCATCCGCTAAATCCACGCGATTTAGCAGAATAAGGCGTGGCTTTCCCTTGGCAAGCTCATCCAAATCAGGATTACGGCTTGACACAGGAATACGTGCATCGAGTATCTCACATACCGCATCAACATACTTTAAATTTTCACCGATAAGCCTCCGGGTTTTTGTCATATGCCCCGGATACCATTGTATATTCATCTTGCTTTCTCCGCTATTAATCTACCGGGCCTATTTGATTAAATGGATATATCCTTATCAAAAGCCTACCTAAAATATATTTCTCATCCACCATTCCGAGGCTTGAAACTCGGCTGTCAGAGCTGTGCATTCTGTTATCGCCCATTACAAACACGCAGTTTTCAGGAACCGTAACCGGAAAAGATACATCAAACTGCCTCTTTGTTTTTTCGGCTATATACGGTTCATCAAGCACTTCACCGTCAATTTTTACTACGCCTGTATCAAAATTAATATCGACAGTTTGTCCCTCTACCGCTATTATGCGCTTTACAATTGGTTGCTCCATAAACTGTTTCTTTGTAAGAACTACTATGTCACCCGGCTTCGGGTCATAGAACAGATTTGAAATAATCATCCAATCCTTATCATGAAGAGTAGGTTTCATAGAATCTCCCTCCACGCCTATAACGCGGAACATGAACACAAATATTAAAATAACCGCAGTTAATATAACTGCAATATTCTGCACCCAATCAAAAAGCTCATTGCGAAACACAGCCGCACCCGACTCTTTTTCAGCCTCAGCTTCGGGTACATTCTCCTGCAGCTCATCATATTCTGACATTCATTTTCCCCCTATCTAAACTTTTCTTTAAGAAAAGACAATTTGAAACAAATAGAAAAGCAGGGTGGACGGTCCGTCCACCCTACCTCACTGTTAGATATCCTCTTTAACCTTCGCAGCCTTACCAACTCTGTCACGCAGGTAATAGAGTTTTGCACGGCGAACTTTACCCTTACGTACAAGCTCAACCTTGCTGACATGCGGAGAGTGGATCGGGAAAACCTTCTCAACGCCTACACCGTAGGATACACGGCGTACGGTCATGGTCTCCTGAATTCCACCGTGCTTCTTGGCAATGATAGTGCCTTCAAACACCTGGATTCTTTCGCGGTTTCCTTCCTTGATCAGAACGTGAACACGAACAGTGTCACCAACGCTGATGCGCGGAAGCTCCTTCTTAATCTGGCTATCAGTTAAAGCCTTGCAGAGATCCATTATATGGACCCTCCCTTCTCATAGATGTTCGTACCGCAAATTCTTAACGCGGCAGAGGACTATCCGTTATATACCAAAAGATAATACCACATTATTAAAATAATTGCAAGTGTTTTTATCGGAATTCTTTAAGATTTTTATCAAAAACTTTTATTCTGTGGTATTTTGCAAAGTCCGGAGTGCACTCCGGCAGATATTTTTCAACCGCGCGAAAAATATACTCGGGGTTTAAATTGTCATTTCCCGCGCAAAGGCATGCATCAATAATCAAATTACTACCATCGACCTTTACCGATATTTTCTTTATAAACTCGGTAAGGTCAACTTCCTTCTCACCGCTTTTACTCTTTTTTATCATCGAAAGCGGCTTGTTCGTAAATAGCTGTCCTATTTTCTCAGCTGCACCACTCGGAATACTGTTATCATACTCAAAGGTTATAATATACTGCGACGCACCTATTTCGCCAACCTTCGTGCCGTTTTCATACGCCTCAGTAATTTCAAACCCCTCAGGTGCCGCAGCATTTAAGCGTCTGCATATTTCCTCACTTGAAATGTCATTTAACACAACTATATCCATAAATTCGCATTCACTTGTATACCCCAGCGAAAGTGGCAGTGCAATGGACAAGTACGGATGAGGATTAAATCCCTCACTGTGTTTAACCTCTATTTCGGCCCGCCCTATGACGCGTTGCAGTGTACGCATGGTATCCAAATGCGATAAATATGCACCGCGACCGAGCTTTTTATACTTAACTCTCAACTTACGCATCACATTTGCCTCCCTTCAGCAAGCATGATGCACCGCATCCGGTACACTTAACACGGCAATCCGGCGAAATCTCCGACTTATATGCCTGCTCATTTTCATGCCACAAATGCTTTTTCGTAACGCCCGGAGAAATGTGGTCCCACGGGTGTATCTCATCCTTTAAGCGCTCACGGTTTGCGTAAAACTCAGGACTCAATCCACAATCCTCAATGGATTTTATCCACATATCAAAGTCAAAATGCTCGCTCCAACCGTCAAGCTTAGCCCCTCTTCTCCACGCTTTTTCTATAGCCGCGCCCAATCTGCGATCACCGCGGGCGAACACAGCTTCAAGATAGCTGGTATCCGGCTCATGCCAGTTATAGGTTATTGCGCGAGAGGTTATGCTATCTTTGAGTAGCATCGCTTTCCGTCTGAATTCTTCGCGCGTGTTCTGCCCAAACCACTGGAACGGAGTCCATGGCTTCGGCACAAAGCACGATGCACTCACGGTTATCTTTACGCCACGTTGCTTATTGGACGCGTATTTCTTCCATGTCCAAAGCACCTTCTGTGCAAGCTCTGCAATCCCTTTAATATCCTCATCCGTCTCAGTCGGAAGACCTATCATAAAGTAAAGCTTTACCGAGCTCCAACCGCCCTCGAATGCAACTTTACACGCATTGAGTATCTCTTCTTCGTTGAGGTTTTTATTTATAGCCGCACGCAAGCGTGCAGTTCCCGCCTCAGGAGCAAATGTAAGCCCGCTTTTACGTACTTTTTGTATGCGCTGCATCAAATCAACCGAGAAATTATCCGCGCGCAGTGATGGCATCTGCAAACTCGTCATATGCGGCTCACACCAGTCAAGCAAACCGTCACAGAGCGTCCTGAGCTCGCGGTAGTCACTTGTCGAAAGAGATGCAAGTGATATTTCCTGATACCCTGAGCTTTTGCACATGTTAATACCTTGTTTTATAAGTGTTTCCGCCTTCTTCGCGCGCACCGGGCGGTAGGCATATCCCGCCTGGCAAAAACGGCAGCCGCGTATGCAGCCTCTGAAAATTTCAAGAACCGCACGATCATGCACAATCTCTGTAGACGGAACGAGCATTTTTTCAGGCGCATATGATTTGTCCAAGTCCTCAATTATGCGCTTTACTACACGCTCGGGTGCGCCGTTTGTCGCACTTACAGATTTTATAGTTCCGTCCTCATTGTAAGAAATCTCATATAAACTCGGTACATAAGTCCCCGGAATTTGCGCCGCAGCAATTAAAAATTCTTTCTTTGTCTTGCCCGCTTCTTTATATTGCTGATAGAGATTAAGTATTTCCGGCAAAGACTCCTCACCTTCACCGATTGAAAATAAATCAACAAAATCGCACAGCGGCTCAGGATTATACGTACACGGTCCTCCGGCTATTACAAGAGGCGAATTATCATCCCTATCCTCAGCACGCACAGGTATCCCCGCAAGGTCGAGCATATTAAGCACCGCAGTATAGCTCATCTCATACTGCATGGTAAAGCCTATCACATCAAACTCATCAAGAGGGTCACCGCTTTCCAGACCGTAGAGTTTAATATTATTCTCGCGCATTTCCTTTTCCATATCCGGCCAAACAGCAAATGCACGCTCGCACCATATATTTTCGCTCTCGTTTATAAGGCCGTACAAAATACGAAGTCCGAGATGAGACATTCCTATTTCATAAATATCTGGAAAACAAAATGCAAATCTTAATTTCACATTTTTCTTATCTTTAATTATTGAATTATACTCTCCGCCCGTATAACGTGCAGGCTTTTGTACCCGCGTCAAAATTCGTTCAAGTCCCTTTTGCATGTGCTACCTCCAATTTGAGAACTATTATATAATAATATCCCAAATCAAAGGATTTGACAAGTACCGACAAAATTAAAATTCTATATCACGAAACACCAATTCAGTTGCAAACGATACTTTTTATAACTGAAAAAGCGACAAATATACAAAAAACCGTCATCGAAAGTTGAAATCCAACCATGAAATTAAACAAAGCGCAAAGCACCAGTACAGCTACTGCACTTACAACTCCAAAAACTGTACATATAACGTTTGCAATATTCTCATCCGAAACCATTAACAAAAAGCATCTGAGCATTCTGCCGCCATCAAGAGGATATGCGGGAGTTAAATTCAAAATAGCAAGCATAATATTTATGCCCGCGAATATAAAAAGCGTGTCATTCTGAAAATACTGTCCCAGTGCAGAAAAAGCATACGCAGCAACTGCAGATGCCGCCGGTCCTGCCGCAGCTATCAAAAACTCCTTTTTATACGGTATCATGGGATATTTGCTAAGCTCTATGTATGCACCGTAAAGCGTAAGATGTATTCTCTCTGCCCGCCCACCGCATATATATATCGCAGCAAGGTGTGAAGCTTCATGTATCAAAGCGGAAATTCCAGCAAACAAAAACATGTTTTCACTGTCAATACATAAAACAAATGCAATAAGCAGTATAAATCCTGCACCAACTTTAATCTCAGGTATACTTTTAAAAAATTTCCTCATATATTCTCCGGTGAAATATAATACTTAGGATTAAGGCGCATGCTCCCTTTTCTAACTTCAAAATGCAAATGCGGCCCGGTGGATAGTCCGGTAGAACCGACTTCTGCTATTTTTTGTCCCAGCTTCACACGCTGCCCTTTTTTCACATTGAGTTTTGAATTATGGCCATAAAACGAGCGTATTCCATCCGCATGCTCAATAAGAACATAGTTTCCGTAAACTTTATTTGTACTTGCCTGAAGAACCTTACCTGCCGCAAACGCTTTTACCGCACGCCCTTTATTCGCAGCTATATCCATCCCGGTATGAAACCCCGCATCGCCCCCTACCGGATGGTCACGATACCCATAAGGGGATGTAATTTTACCGTAAACCGGAACGCACGTTTTAAAGGATATGTTTATCCGCTCATAACTGCAATTTGACGGTGGAGGGATAACAAACGGTTCGGCTTTTGTATCATCAGAAAGCTCAGCTTCACTCATTTCGAAGCTGAGCTTTTCAATTTCCGTCTGTTCAGTAAAATCAAGCTGGTTTGCTTGTACGGAGTTTTCTTCCTCCGTTGTGTTGTATGTATTATAAAAATTTTCATCTATTATCTCTTCTTCTAAATCTTTATCCGCCTTTATTTCTGATGAAACCTCCTGCACCTGCATTTGTGTAAGTTCTTTAAACACGCTTATTATTTTTTCATCCCCGCTAACCGCACGACCTATCGTCTCTGCAGCTTGTTTATAATCAAAGTCACTGTTTATTATCCCGGAAACCTTCTCCCCAAGCGCACTCCCCATAAACCCAAACTTAACAACCACTCCAACAAGTAATATCAATGCGGATAATGTTATTTTTGTTAGTCTACGTTTTTTACCATGCGACATTCGTTCTTTTTTTCTCCGGACGCTTCGTTTATTAACAGGATAAATTTCTTTATTCAACGCAGTGTCACCCCTTATATCAAAACAATAGCATAATAGCACTTTTTTTCTTGCCATTTCCACTCAAATATTGTATGCTAAAATATATTAACAAAGGGTGTGATTTTATGACTATACGTGATATAAACCAAAAAGATTACGATGTCTTTATGGACATGTGCCGTGATTTTTACAGTGGCGATGCAGTAGACCATGCAGTGGATGAGAATAACTTCAAGAAAACCTTTAATGAACTTACAAATAACAACCCGCTTATTCGGGCTTTTATTTTGGAGGTTGATGGTGAATGCGCAGGATATGCCCAACTCTCATTTACATGGAGCAATGAAGCCGGTGGATTTACCGTCTGGCTCGAGGAAATCTATATAAAACCTGAATTCCGCGAACGCAAACTCGGCACAAAACTAATTGAATATATTTTCAATGAATATAAAAACAAAGCATGCCGTTTCAGACTTGAGGTTTCACCTTCTAATACCGCTGCAATGAAGCTCTATAGCAGATTGGGTTTTACTAATCTCAACTACCTTCAAATGATAATTGATAAATAGCGTAAAAAATCCTGAACACAAAAGAGTGCGTTCAGGATTTTTATTATTTATTAAGTTTGTATTTGCACATTTTCTTATCCCCACATCCGGGGCATCTGAGGTATCGCCTGGTCGGAGTATGCGGAGCAAAAATATATTCTTTCATACTCGGGGTGAATTTTTCGCCACAGTCCGGGCATTCAAAGCTTCCGTAACTGAGCTCAAGAACACAAGCTCTTCCGACGCTTATAATTATAAGAACTATTCCCAATACAACAAGTATTATTCCTGTCACCGTATCAACATGAAAAATCTCTCCAATTAGAAACAATGAAATACTTGCAATAATACCTAAGAAAACAGCCGCATATCCCAAATAGAATCTTTTAGTGTTGCAATCCTTGTTATTTTCCACGATGAGATGCCCCCTTTACCCTACAGCGTGACATTCTCCATCCAGCTTTCCTCATCCTCGCACTTTTTATCGCGCGCCATGAGCTCCGCTATAGCACTTTCAGGAGTTTTTCCCTCATAAAGAATTTTATAAGCCTGCTCGATAATCGGCATTTCTATACCTGCTTTATCCGCCAGGATTTTCCCCGCGCTCGTCGCATAATATCCCTCAACCACAGCGCCCACGCGCTCAACAGCTTCCTCGGGGCTTATGCCTTCGCCTATCATAATTCCTGCACGGCGGTTTCTTGAGTGCATGGATGTGCACGTTACAATCAAATCACCGACTCCTGCAAGCCCGGCAAACGTCTCACTGCGTCCGCCTAAAGCCACACCCAAGCGTGCCATTTCAGCAAGACCACGCGTCATAAGTGCTGCTTTGGTATTGTCCCCACACTTCATTCCGTCACATATCCCCGCCGCCAGTGCAATAACATTCTTTAATGCACCGCCTAATTCAACGCCGATTATGTCGGATGTAATATATACGCGGAAGGTCTCATTCATAAATGCATCCTGAACAATCTCCGCTGCACGTCTACTGCGCGATGCCGCGATAATTGCCGTCGGAACACCTCTGCCAACCTCCTCGGCATGAGAAGGACCCGACAGTGCCACTATATCATTTGAGCCACCTATCGCATCTTCAATAATTTCACTAAGCCGCTTGCCACTGTCCTTATCTATTCCTTTGGAAACATTGACTACAACAGTATTCTCAGATAAATGCGCTTTTATATTCGCAGCAGTTTTGCCGACTGCAAATGACGGTGTCGCCATTACGACAATATCCGCACCGTTTACCGCGCTTATATCGCATGTAAGCTTTAATTCATCCGGAAACTTTACGCCGGCTAAAAACTGACGGTTTTCGCGGTCACGGCACAGTGTTTGATATTCACTTTCCAAAAATGACCATAATGTGACATCATGCCCGCATTTTGCAAGCATCACAGCAAGCGCGGTTCCCCAGCCGCCGCTGCCAAGCACAACTACCTTCATTAAGCTGCCACCTCGCAATTTCACTTAATCTTTTTTCTTATTGAAAGAAAACTTATTCTCGGTTCCTTGAGCTAACCTCTTTATGTTTCCGCGATGCATCCAAATAACAAATGCCCCGAGCAAAAAACCTATTAAAGCTGTCAGCAAATCGTTATGATGAAAAACTATCATCGTAACAGCAACAGCACTTGCCGCAGCAATTGAACCTACTGATACGTATTTTGTAATTAACACGCCTATTAAAAATGCTGCAAACGCAATCGCCAAAATACGTATATCAAAGAATGCAAGAACCGCTCCGATTGTAAGAACTCCCTTGCCGCCTTTAAATCCGAAATAGACCGGAAAGATATGTCCGAGTGCAACAGATGCTCCCGCTATCATTTTTCCGAGTCCTCCGAACTGACCAAGCTCGTCAAAAACAATACCTGCAACGACTACTGCAGCAATTCCTTTAAGCACATCGCCAAGCATTACAAGCAATGTCTTTTTTCCGCCCATCATGCGATATGCATTGGTACTTCCCGCGTTTCCGCTTCCGTACTGGCGCACATCCTTTTTCATGAAAATCTTTGAAAAAATGATTGCAAAATTCAAGCTTCCAAGCAAATAGGAAACCACAGCAACCGCAATATATTTAATCCACATTTCCATATCAGCCGTTCTCCCCTCTCTGACGAATTACGATACGCACCGGAGTCCCCTCCAGTCCAAAGGTTTCACGTATGCGGTTTTCCAGGTATCTCTGATATGAAAAATGGAAGAGTTTTGCATCATTGCAAAACATAACAAAGTTAGGCGGCTTTACACCCGTCTGAGTAATATAATAAACCTTAAGTCTCTTTCCTCTGTCCGTAGGTGGCTGAACACGTGCTGTCGCATCCGCCAGAACATTGTTTAGCATACCGGTAGTAATTCGCATTGAGCTCTGCTCATTGACATGATTTATCATTTCATAAATCTTATTTACGCGCTGACCAGTTTTTGCTGATATAAATATAATAGGTGCATATGGCATAAATGCAAAGCCTATTCTTATCTCATCCGTCATTTTCTTCATGGTCTTATCGTCTTTTTCAATAATATCCCACTTATTTACGACTATAATTGACGCTTTGCCCGCCTCGTGAGCTATACCCGCAATCTTTGTATCCTGCTCGGTAACACCCTCCTGAGCATCTATCATTATAAGACACACATCACTGCGCTCAACCGCCATTGTAGAGCGGAGCACTGAAAAGCGCTCTACATCATCATTAACTTTGGATTTCTTGCGTATTCCCGCAGTATCAATAATAGTATAGCTTCCAAACTCATTGTCAAAGCTTGCGTCAACCGCATCGCGCGTAGTACCCGGAATATTACTTACTATTACTCTCTCTTCACCCAGAATCTGATTCGTAAGCGAAGATTTACCCACATTTGGCTTTCCTATTACCGCAATCTTTATGCGACCGTCATCGACTTCTTCTTCATCCTCATCAGGAAAATGCTTAACGCATGCATCAAGCAAATCGCCGGTTCCGTGACCGTGAAGCGCAGAAACCGCGATAGGGTCACCCAGTCCCAGATTATAGAACTCATAAAACTCCGGTGGCGGCTCACCGATTGAATCAGACTTATTCACAGCTAAAACAAGCGGTTTTTTAGAACGCAGGAGCATGCTTGCTACCTCTTTATCCGCAGCAGTCACTCCGGTCCTCAAATCTGTTATCAGTACAATGACATCCGCGTTTTCCACTGCAAGCTCAGCTTGCTCACGCATAAAACGCAAAATTTCATTATCCGTATGCGGTTCAATTCCGCCCGTATCAACCAGAGAGAACACGCGACCGTTCCAATCGCAATCTGCGTAAAGTCTGTCACGTGTAACCCCCGGCGTATCCTCAACGATGGACATTCTCTTGCCTATTAACTTGTTAAATAACATGGACTTGCCGACATTCGGTCTGCCGACAATAGCTACAACCGGTTTTGACATATTCGTCCACCCTCTTTCGTTTGTTTTCTACGCTTCCAAAATGCAGTCAAGCAGAACACCGCCGTCATTCATAACAGGAATTATAGGCACACCGAGCTCATGTTCCGCCTGCTCAACGGACACATCATCGAGAAAAACATGCGTACCGTGCCTGAGCATAACTTCAGGTATAAAGATTCTTTCACCAAGTTCTCTCCCCGAAAGCTCGCGTATCAAATCCCCGCCGGTAACCAGACCCGCCACATCAATTGTCTCACCAAAAAAGCGGTTTGGTACAGGCACTACCTGCCACTTAAATACATTATTACATTTTTTTGCCAAATCGTCAATGAGTTTTGAAATAAAAGGTGCAGCGGAAACGCCGGTCGCAATGGTAAATGGAGCTATAATTTCATCACCCGAAATATCCTCAAGTGCAAATTTAAACTCTTCCTCCATTAAAGCAAGAAGCCCCACTCCGTTTTCAAGCTGCGGATAGTCCTCATAATACTCCGTATCCGGAATATCTCTTCCGGCTTTTATATACAACTCATCACCACAGAAGACTATTCTCGACCCCTGCTCACGCACGCATCTGTTCCCAACTTCATTTACAATATTTATTATTTCACACGCGGTCTTTTTATCCACAGGCTTTAACGGATACAAATTTTCCCTAAAGCGCGTAAGTCCCACCGGAACAACCGAAACGCTGCCGACAGACGGTGCCAGGCTTATTAAATCTTCTAATGACTTCTTTAAAACCTCACCGTCATTAACACCCGGGCAAGCTACAATCTGGCAATTTAAGGTAATGTTAGCTTGCGCAAAGCGTTTGAGAATATTCATGCACTCACCCGCGCGAGGATTTCCAAGCATCTTGCGTCGCACTTCAGGGGCAGTTGCATGAACAGACACGTTTATTGGGCTTATTCGCATGCGTATCATTCGTTCTATATCATGCTCGCTCAAATTAGTAAGCGAAATGTAATTTCCCATCAAAAAAGACATACGCGCATCATCATCTTTAAAATACAAAGTTTCGCGCATACCTTCCGGCAACTGGTCTATAAAACAAAAAATGCACTTATTGGCGCATCTTTTTGCTTTATCCATTAGATAACTCTCAAAGACCAGACCCAAGTCTTCTCCCTCTTGTTTTCGCACACGCACGTTTCTGTCCCCAACCTTTATGTTAAGCACCGAATCGTATGAATAAAACTTATAATCAAGCACGTCAGCTATAGAGTGACCGTTAATTGAAACAAGGTCCTCCCCTGTTTTTATCCGTGCTTTATACGCAGGGCTTCCGTGTTCTACCTGGCATATTTTCGCGCACACTCGGCGCCACCTCCTTTGGACAGAAAAATAGAGGAGGACTGTTTCATCCACCTCTATCAACTGTCGAAGTTTATCTTCGATTAATATTTGCCGCTGCGACAAGAGGATACACTGGTTTATTTGCCGGCATCGGATGACGCAATCACATCACGCCCATTATAAGTTCCACAGTTCTTGCAAGCTCTGTGAGACAGCTTCATAGCACCACACTTCGGGCAAGCAGAAATTCCCGGCAGCGTAAGCTTCCAGTGAGCGCTGCGATTTTTATCGCGTCTGGATTTTGAGTGTTTTCTGGTTGGTACCGCCATCAGTGACACCTCCTTAATTTGACCATGTCTTTAAAGCATTAACTATTCATCAAGCAACTGTCGAAGTTTCATTAACCTGGGGTCAATCTCCTCATGCGCACAATTGCATGTTGACTCATTTAAATCTATACCGCATTTCGAGCACAAACCTTTGCAATCCTCACTACATAGGTTCTTGCTCGGGATGTCCAAAATAAATATTTGACTTGCAAGCTCATCGAGATCTAAAACATCATTCTCGCAAACCAATATATCATCGCTTTCTTCACCCATGATATGATCTGCTATGGCAGTCTCATAATAAACGGTTAAATCGCGTTTAAACTCCTTTGCGCAACGATCACACAAAACACTGAGAACACCTGATATCTCCATTTCAAGCAACAGAACACCGGCGCGGTTTCGCACCTGCCCTATCACCTCAATTGAGTCCATTACACAAGGCTCCAAATCAGAAATATCCAGTTTACAGGAAAACGGTAATACAGCCCCGATTTCCTCTTTAATTAGTTTAAGTTGAATTTGCATAATACACCTCGCAAAGCGGTACGGAAAATATTATATCGTTTATCCGGGCATTTGTCAACAAATATTATTAACAAAAACCTTGTTTTCTGTCAAAAGATTTTAAAACACAGTATTTAAATCCTAACGATAAAATGGTATAATACAGTGTATCAAGCATTGGTCGCGGAGGATTACATGAAAGAGTTTACCATAAATTCAAACGATGCGCAAACCCGGTTGGATAAGTTTATATCAAAGGCCGTCCCCAATCTCCCGGGTACTTTAGCCCAAAAATACATAAGAATAAAACGCATAAAAGTAAACGGTAAGCGTGCAGAGCGTGATACGCGCTTAAACCGTGGGGACATAGTTTCCATGTACATAAACGATGAATTTTTCGAAGCTTCCCCAACACTCCCCGATTACTTAACCTGCAAACCAAACCTCAGCATAATATACGAAGACGAAAACATTATGCTCCTGGATAAAGTCCCCGGACTCTCGGTTCATGAGGACGAGCAGCAAAAAAACAACACTCTTATATCTCAAATCAAAGCTTATCTGTATCAAAGCGGAGAATGGAAGCCCGATGAAGAAAATTCGTTCACGCCGGCTTTATGCAATAGAATAGACCGCAACACAGGCGGTATAGTAATTGCTGCAAAAAACGCACCGGCTTTGCGTGTACTAAACGAAAAAATCAAAAACCGCGAAATAAAAAAGTTTTATCTTTGCCTTGTCCGCGGTAAATTAACCCCACCTTCCGGAAAGCTCGAAAACTTTCTTTGGAAAGACGCAAAGAAAAACCAAGTGTTTGTCCGGCGTGACCGCGTACCCGGTGCCAAAAGCGCAGTAACGCTATATCGAACAGTAAAGTCAAACTCCGAGCTTTCGCTGGTCGAATGTGAGCTTATAACCGGGCGCACCCATCAAATCCGCGCACAGATGGCTCACTCCGGTCATCCCTTACTCGGTGACGGTAAATACGGCGATAACGACTGGAACAAAAAACATCACCGCAATAAGCAAGCACTCTATTCCTATCGTCTCATATTCTCTTTCAGCACAGACGCAGGCCCACTCAATTATTTGAAAGGCGCATTTTTTCAGGTTCCTAACGTCGACTTTGCAGAGAAGTATTTCCCATCCTCTTCACTGTAAAATACTGATTTTAAATATTCAAACCGCCGCGAATTTTAACGGCGGTTATTATTATATATTTATTTTCCTAAACTCGGACGGAGACACACCGAAATTATCCTTAAATTTCTTTGAAAAAGCAAATTGATCCGGAAACCCCAGCATAGCCGCAATTTCTTTAAGTGGCTTGTCCGTTGTTGATATAAAATGCTTTGCAAAATTCATTTTATGCTCATTAATATATCTTATCGGAGATACGCCCATATATCTTTTAAAATATCGGCTAAAATAACTCGGGTTGAATCCCGCCGTTTCTGCAAGCTTTTCAACGGTCAGATTTTCGCTCAAATGCCCATGGATATAGTATAGTACTTCAAAAAGCTCGTCTGGCTTTGTACTCGCATCCGGCGCAACAAAGGACACCTGATTTCTCACATCAGCTTTAAGCATCTCAACCAAAAACAGTTTAAAAATCAAACTTACCGAGGACACGAGCGGAACCTCCACTTTATCCGAATGCTCAAACTGTTCCTTGTATAACCCGGCAAGCCCGCGGCAATTTTCAGGAAGCCTGTGTTCTACAAAGCTTCCGGTCAGGTCATATTTATTCTGAGCTTTAAGCGTAAAATGGCAGTAATACTGATCCGAAGCCTCATTGCAGTGCACTGATAAAATAGAGTTGGGTGCAAGTACATGCACATCCCCCGGATTGGATATATACTCTTTTCCGTCAATATTAAAATAGTGTTTTCCGGATATGGTATAGAGAACATCAAAATCAGATATATGGCGTTGGATTGAATAGCCTGCCGGATGATGAATTTTACTTCTAGCTCTGAGTGATATATCCGATTTTTCAATCATCTCAATTACATAAGACTGCGTCATACATCCTCCTCCATTTCCTGCCGTTTTTTTCTTTTTTTACATTATACTACATTTTTTCAAACATGTGTAGAAAATGTATAAAATTAACATATCTTTGTCATTTTTATATATTTTCATTTCCTGTTTTTTCGTTTATCATTAAGGTGCATTAATTACTCGTAGTATATGTTAACCAATAAAGGAAGTAATATTTTCATGAAACAACTACGTTTTGCTCTTATCGGATGCGGCTTTATAGGAGAACTGCATGCAGAGGTCATCAATTCTCTTTCAAACGCCAAACTCGTCGCGGTATGTAATAGCGGAGCCGAGCGCGGACATCTCCTCGCTAACCGCTACAGTTGCAAATACTATGCAGATTTTAATGATGCTTTGGCAGACCCCGAGGTTGACGCGGTGTCGATATGCCTCCCTTCCGGTATGCACCACCTGGCAACTACCGCAGCAGCCCGCGCCGGCAAGCATGTAATCTGTGAAAAACCGATTGACACTGAGGTAAGCCACGCTCAGGAGATGGTAGATGTCTGCAGTGAAAACAATGTCTGCTTCAGCGTAATCATGCAACACCGTTTTGACAAACCAATGTTACTTCTTAAAAAAGCAATAGAGGACGGCTCAATGGGCGAGCTTCTTTGGGGCTGTGCTCGCACCATCTGGTATCGCGACGATAACTATTTTGCAAACCCCTGGCGCGGAACCTGGCAGTATGACGGTGGCGGAGCTCTTATCAATCAGTCCATCCACTATATCGACCTTCTCCTTTCCATATTCGGTGATGTGCGCAGTTTGAGCGGAAAATGCCGAAAACTTCTCCATAAACAAATTGAAACCGAGGATGTCGGCGTAGCCAATCTGGAATTTGAAAACGGTACTATAGGCACAATTGAAGGTACAACCGTATCCTACCCGGGTTTGTATGCAGAACTTAACGTTTACGGTTCAAAAGGCACTGTATGCATCCGCAACGACCATCTTCTCTTCTATAGATTTGAAGACGGTGAGAACCCTGAGTTTGAGCTCCTGTTAAATCCCCAAAAAGCAAACAAGCTCAACCAATCGCCTACTATTGAAGCAGACTCTCATACCCGCCAGTATGAAGACTTTGTAGATGCAATCCTAACCGGCCGCAGGCCCACCGTAACCGGTGAGGATGCGCTCAAGAGCTTAAAAGTCATAAAAGCAATTTACACCGCTTCATCCGAAAAGCGTGAAGTATATATTGCCGAAGAATACAAATAAAGGAGAATAAAATTTTGAATCCATTTGTTATATCCGGCTTTGCCGACGAAATTTGTGATGATTTCAGATCCCAGCTTGAAACCGTTAAAGAACTTGGAATGACTCATATTTGTCTACGTAGTGCCAACGGAAAAAACATTTGCGAGTACACTCCCGAAGAGGTTAAAAACGAGCTTTTGCCGTTACTCAATGAATATGAGATTAAGGTTTCTTCAATAGGCTCTCCGTTAGGCAAGGTTTTCATAAACGATGATGCTGCAATCGCGGCTCAAATCGAAACCGCACGCAAGACGGTTGAAATGGCTCATATTCTCTCTTGCAAATACATCCGCTTTTTCAGCTTCTATATCCCCGAAGGGGATAAGCCCGAAGCATGGCGCGACAAGGTTATGGAGAAAGTCTCCGAAATGACGAAAATATTTGCCGAAGGAAATATTATTGCACTCCACGAAAATGAAAAAGGCATTTACGGTGCTTCCGCTGAATGTTGTTTAGATTTAATTAAAACAATAAACAATCCCTCTTTCCTCTGTGCTTTTGATTTTGCAAACTTTGTCCATTGCGGTGAGGACCCACTTTTTGCCTACAACATGCTCAAAGAATACATCACTTACTTCCATATAAAAGATTTCTCCCAAAAAACAGCTAACAATGTTCTCTGTGGCACCGGTGACGGTAAAATCAGTGAGATTTTAAACCTCGCGTACAAAGACGGCTATTCAGGATTTTTAACACTCGAACCGCATTTGGTACTTTTCGGCGCACTTCAAGGCTTAGAGTTGGTTGAAGCCGATGAGATAATAAAAGAAAATCTCTACGAAGACGGTCGTGCGGGTTTCACCGCTCAGTACAATGCTATCCGTAAAATCGTTTCTGAGATAGTATAGTCTCAAAGGAGTTTTAAAAATGAAAACTTTCATCACCGATGACTTTTTATTGCAAAACGATGCTGCACGTACCCTCTATCACGACTATGCTGAGAAGATGCCGATTTTCGACTATCACTGTCACCTTGATCCATACCAGATTTTAGAAAACAGTAAGTTTGAAAATATTGCAGATGCTTGGTTAAATGACGACCATTACAAATGGCGTCTTATGCGCGCAAACGGTGTTGAGGAAAAATACATTACTGGGAATGCAGCTCCAAAGGAGAAATTCATAAAATGGGCGGATACCATCTCCCGCTGCATCGGAAATCCCCTCTATCATTGGTCAAATATGGAGCTATTACGCTACTGTGGAATTGATGAATTG
>JAZRUF010000002.1:0-9172 GCA_045652405.1 Eubacteriales bacterium
CGACTTACTGTAAAGCTTGGTGTCAAATACGGTGCAGACCTTATCTTTATTGAAACCATGAATGACAGCTATGAAACAAAAGCTGCGCTTCTTGCGGCTAAGGAAAACAGCGAGCTTCCGGTATTTATTTCAAATGCTTACGGTGAAGATGGAAAGCTTATGACCGGAGCATCTCCGTCGGCTATGGTTGCTATGCTTGAGGGAATGGGTGCGGATGCAATAGGCGTAAACTGTTCTCTGGGTCCAAGGCAGCTTTCAAGCGTAATTAATGAGTATTTGCAGTATGCTTCGGTTCCGGTTATTCTAAAGCCTAATGCGGGACTTCCTAAAAACGTTGATGGCAAAACAGTGTTTGACATATTACCTGAGGAATTTGCCGAAGAGGTTGCCGAGATGGTATCCGGCGGTGTACGTATTGCCGGAGGCTGCTGCGGGACAACTCCTGAGTACATAGCTGAAGTTGTTAAGAAGACCGCAGGAATGGTGGCTACACCTGTAAAGGATAAAAACATTACATGCGTTTCGTCATATACACATGCGGTGGTGTTTGACAAATCGCCGATACTCATCGGTGAGCGCATAAATCCGACCGGAAAGAAACGTTTTAAGCAGGCCCTTAAGGAAAATGATATTGATTATATTTTATCTGAGGGCATACGTCAGCAGGAATGCGGGGTGCATATCCTTGACGTAAACGTAGGACTGCCGGAGATTGATGAGGCTGAGGTTTTAAAAAATGCAGTGTGTGAACTGCAGGCGATAATTGATTTGCCTTTGCAGATTGATACGTCTGACACACGTGCTATGGAAGGCGCGCTTAGAAGATATAACGGCAAGGCCATGATAAACTCCGTAAACGGTAAAGCGGAGAGCATGCATGCGATTTTCCCGCTTGTTAAGAAATATGGCGGTCTTGTAGTTGCTCTTACACTTGATGAGAGAGGAATCCCTGAAACCGCAGAGGGCAGAGTTGCAATCGCGGAGAAAATAATTAATACCGCTGCAGAGTATGGGATAGCCAAAAAGGATATTATATTTGATACGTTGGCTATGACGGTAAGCGCGGACACCAAAGCTGCGCTTGCTACGCTCAAATCACTTGGGACAATAAAGAACAGGCTGGGATGCCACACTTCTTTGGGCGTGTCAAACGTTTCGTTTGGTCTGCCCAACCGTGAGGGTATTAACAGCACGTTTTTTGCCATTGCTTTAGAGTCCGGATTGAGTGCGGCTATTATGAATCCGTATTCAACAGACATGATGAAAACGTATTACGCATATCGTGCCCTGCATGATTTGGATGAAAACTGCGCGGATTATATAGCGTTTTCGGAAAAATATGCGGCTCAAGCGCAAGTGAGCGCACAGGTTGTACAGAACGTTGCAACCGCAAGCGAGCAGGAGTATAAGTCTGAGCTGCAGAAGGCGATAGTCAAAGGGCTCAAGGAAAAAGCAGCAGACCTTACCGGCGCACTTTTAAGTGAAGTTGAGGCGCTCCGGATTGTTCAGGAGGAGATTATTCCCGCGCTTGATATTGTGGGCAAGGGTTTTGAGGAAAAGACGGTATTTTTGCCGCAGCTTCTTATGAGTGCAGAGGCGGCAAAGAGTGCATTTGAATGCATTAAATCCAATATGGAGTCCGCCGGCGGGCAGGGTGCGTCAAAGTGCCCGGTTGTAATAGCCACGGTTCATGGGGATATACATGATATAGGTAAAAACATAGTAAAGCTTTTGCTTGAAAATTACGGATTTGCGGTTACCGATTTGGGCAAGGACGTTCCGCCTGAGGAGATTGTAAAAAAGGCGGTTGAGCTAAAGGCACCTATTGTCGGGCTCAGTGCACTTATGACAACCACGGTTCCTGCCATGGAGGAGACGATTAAACAACTGCGCATTGCGGCACCTGATTGTAAGATAATAGTCGGCGGCGCGGTTCTTACTCAGGAGTATGCAGACCAAATAGGTGCTGACAAATATGCACGCGACGCGATGGAAACCGTAAGATATGCAGAGGAAATAAATTCACAAATATAGTTTAACAAGGCGGAGTGTAAACTCCGCCTTGACATTTTATTAAATACCGTGTATCATATATACGAACGTTTGTTCGTATATATGATAGGGGGCGCGGTTATGGAGCGCATAATTTTGCATGCGGATTTAAATTGTTTTTATGCGGCGGTTGAATGCAGGGGAAATCCCAAACTGCGTGATGTACCGATGGCAGTGGGCGGGGATGAGCAGAAAAGGCACGGAATAGTGCTTGCAAAGAATGAGCTTGCGCGTGCATGCGGCGTAAAAACCGGGGAGGCTATTTGGCATGCTCGGCGCAAGTGTCCGGAGATTACCATAGTTTCTCCGCATTTTGATGAGTATGAAAGGGCATCGCTTGATGCACGGGAGATATACAGCCGCTATACTGACCGGGTTGAGCCGTTTGGTCCGGATGAATGCTGGCTGGATATGTCCGGATGCGTGGATAGTTACGATAAAGCCAAAATAGTGGCGGATAATCTGCGCCGTGAGATGCAGCAAGAGACAGGGCTTACAATATCTGTGGGTGTCAGCTTTAACAAGGTTTTTGCAAAGCTTGCAAGCGATTACAAAAAGCCGGATGCAACAACCATGATTGCGCCATCGGAGTATCGGGAGATTGTATGGGACCTACCGGTGAATGCACTGCTGTATGTCGGGCGTGCGACCGAGAAGAAGCTTTTTAATTTTGGTGTTCATACAATAGGGGATTTAGCTAAATGCGACAGAGCACTTTTAAAGCGAAGTCTTGGAAAAAGCGGCGAGATGCTCTGGCTATACGCTAATGGTTTGGATACGTCACCGGTAAAAGCTGTGCGTGAGAGGGCAAAAAGCATAGGAAACAGTACGACCTTGCCACGTGATATAACCGAGAATAAAGAAGTAAGAGTTGTATTGTACGCACTGTGCGAAAAGGTTGCGGCAAGACTCAGGGATAAAAAACTCTGTTGCTGTGCGGTTGCGTTATCTGTAAGGGATAGAAATTTTACAGATACCGAGCACCAGATACCGCTATCATCGCCTACCGATACGTCTCAGGAGATGTTTGACGCGGTTTGGAAGCTTTATTGCTTAAATTATAAAAGATGCGTTCCGATACGCGGATTGGGTGTACGGGCGATACGATTGGAAAACGTCGGGCAGGAACAGCTTAGCCTGTTTTCTGAGGATGTGAAAAGAGGAAAACATAAACGTTTAGAGCAGGCTAAGGATAAGCTTAAGGATAAATACGGTGCAGATGCGATAAAACGTGGGTTGTTTCTTATAAACCCTGAGCTGTTGCCGGGCAGAGGGCATAAGCTCCACGATGATGAATAAAACGGAACAAAGTGTAAAAACAAGAAGCAATATACGGATTGACTTTTTAAAATTTTTAATTTATAATAAAATAAAGATTCCCGCTACTGACGGAACATAGATAACTATGGGGGAACGGTAATTGGATTTTAGCCGACCGTCTGGGCATCCTTAGTGGTAAGGATGCCCTTTTTTTAATCTGTATGAGGAGTGTGGCTTATGAATTGGTGGAGAGGTTTTAATAAAGGAAATTGGAGTACATGCATTGATGTGTCAGACTTTATAAAAAGAAACTATGTGTCGTACGAGGGTGACTCATCGTTTCTTGAAACGACCACCGAGCGTACAGATTTAGTCAAGGCAAAGGTTGACGAACTCCTTGTTGAGGAAAATAAAAGAGGTGGAGTTTTGGAAGTTGATACGGATAATGTATCTTCCATACTCACTTTCGGTCCCGGATACATTGTTGAAGGTAAGGAGATTATCGTCGGTTTGCAGACGGATAAGCCGCTCAAGCGCGCTGTCAATCCGTTTGCGGGATACAGAAATGCGGTACAGGCGTGTCAGGCGTACGGATATGAGATAGGCGAGCGGGTAAAGAACGAGTTTAAATTCAGAACTACGCATAATACCGGCGTTTTTCGCGTGTATACGGATACTATGCGTAAGGCGCGCCACGCGGGAATTTTAACCGGGCTTCCGGATGCATATGCGCGAGGCAGAATTATAGGCGATTACCGAAGAATTGCGCTTTACGGAATGGATTTCCTTATGCAAGAGCGCAGAAAAGATAAAGAGAGGATAAGCCTTCGCGGTATGACTGAGGAGAATATCCAGCTCATTGAGGATTTGGAAAAACAGCTTGAGTTTATGGAACAGCTTGTTGTTATGGCAAAGAGTTATGGGTGTGATATATCACGTCCTGCAGAGAATGCAAAAGAAGCTGTTCAGTGGCTGTATTTCGGATATTTGGGCGCTGTTAAGGAACAGAACGGTGCAGCTAACAGTATAGGTAGAATTTCTGCGTTTATAGATATTTATATAGAGCGGGATTTCAGGGAAGGAACGCTTGACGAAAAATCCGCTCAGGAGATTATTGACGATTTAGTTCTCAAGATGCGCCTTGTACGTCATTTGCGTACACCTGAGTACAATGACCTTTTTGCCGGGGACCCGGTGTGGGTTACCTGCTCTCTCGCAGGTATGACCGAAGAGGGCAAAACCATGGTCACCAAGACATGCTACAGATTTTTGCAGACGCTTTATAACTTAGGTCCGAGTGCGGAGCCTAATATAACTATTTTATGGTCGGAGCGTTTGCCGGATGCGTTTAAGAAATTCTGCGCCGAGGTTTCTATTGATACTGATTCAATTCAATATGAAAATGACGATGTAATGCGCAAGGATTTTGGCGACGATTATTCGATAGCATGTTGCGTATCTGCGATGAAAACCGGAAAGCAAATGCAGTTTTTTGGAGCAAGATGCAATATTGCAAAGGTCCTTTTAATGGCTCTAAACGGCGGTAAGGATGAAATATACGGCGAGCAGATTGCACCGGAAGGCAAAGTGTTTGATGAGAAGCCACTTGAATACAATGAGGTTTTGGAAGCGTTCAAGAAATATGCTGCGTGGATGGCAGAGCTATATGTAAACACGATGAACGTTATCCACTATATGCATGACAGGTACGCTTATGAAAGACTTATGATGTCACTGCATGATGCTGAGCCTGAACGCTTGATGGCATTTGGAATAAGCGGACTGAGCGTTCTGACAGACAGTTTAAGTGCGATAAAGCATGCTGAGGTTACGCCGATTAAAGACGAGCGCGGCATAATAGTTGATTTTAAAACGTGTGGCGATTTTCCAAAGTACGGAAATGACGATGACAGGGTAGACGATATTGCTAAATGGGTGACTGAGTATTTCTATTCCGAGCTTTGCAAAACAAAAGCGTACAGAAATGCAAAGCATACGCTGTCTGTTTTAACTATTACGTCAAATGTAGTTTATGGAAAGAAGACCGGAGCAACGCCTGACGGAAGACGTAAAGGAGAAGCATTCGCGCCCGGTGCAAATCCGATGCATGGACGTGATTGCGAAGGTGCGCTCGCATCTTTAAACTCGGTTGCAAAGATTGATTACTCATGCTGCATGGACGGTATTTCAAATACGTTTTCAATAACGCCTGAGGCTTTAGGGTGCGATGATGAGGACCGAGTCAGGAAGCTTACCAATGTGCTCGACGGATATTTTGCGCAGAATGCACATCACTTAAACGTCAATGTGCTCAACCGTCAGAAGCTTGTTGACGCAATGAACGATCCTACGCTTTATCCGTCACTCACCATACGCGTGAGCGGGTATGCGGTAAACTTCAATAAGCTGACCAAGGATAAGCAACTTGAGGTTATCGCAAGAACCTTCCACGAGAAAATGTAGTTGCGGTGGATAAAGATGAAGGGGTATGTACATTCCTTTGAAAGCCTTGCCGCGGTTGACGGCGATGGCTTGCGCTGCGCGGTGTTTTTGGCAGGGTGTCCTCTAAGATGTATATATTGCCATAACCCGGATACATGGGAGAAAAACGCATCGGAATGGGACGCGCAGTCGCTTGTGAAAAAGATAATAAGATATAAGCCTTATTTTAAGGACGATGGTGGCGTAACCTTTTCAGGTGGCGAGCCTCTTGTTCAGGCAGAGTTTATAAGAGAACTTGTGCCGCTTCTCAGTGATGAAAAAGTAAACTATGCTATAGATACCTCGGGGGCGGTTGAGCTTACCGAGAGTGTTAAGTATGTTCTTGAAAAGTCTCAAATGGTTTTATTGGATTTAAAATTCTGGGATGATGAAGGTTATTTAAAGTACACAGGGCAGGGAATGGAAAAGACATTGGCGACTCTTAGTTATCTAAATGAGATAGACAAAAGATGCGTCGTGAGAACTGTAATAGTCCCGGGGATAAATGACCGTGAAGAAGTGCTCCTTAAATACCTTCAGCATATAAGAAATATTCGATGTGTTGAAAGGTATGAGCTTTTAGCGTTTCATACTATGGGATTTTTTAAATATGAGAAGGCCGGGATAAAAAATCGGCTTGAGGGTGTGCCGGCGCTTGACATGGATGTAAAAACGCGGTTGCAGGAATTTGTCGATAACGAGATGAAAAAATTTTAAATAACATTGATAAGTGATATTGACAAATCGCTTGGTTAATGTTAGAATATTAAATGCGCTTGGTTGCAATGGATTGAATTCTAAATTGGATTTATCTCTTGTAAAAATCGCATAAGGGCCCTTAGCTCAGTTGGTTAGAGCATCCGGCTCATAACCGGACGGTCCCGGGTTCGAGTCCCTGAGGGCCCACCAAAAAGAGAGCACCGACGAAAGTCGGTGTTCTTTTTTTGTGCTTATCCCGATTTTGGTTCGTCGCAGTATAATTGTAATCTGTTCTTGATTGTGATAATATATATAAAGTTTTTAAAACAACAAAGAATACAAATTGTGTTGTTTACTTTCATTCTTCTTTTGTTTATATTTAAAATATAAAATTACAAAGGAGGATTCATTATGAACACAGACAAAATTTTAGCAGAAGCAATTGCAAAAGACTATGTACCAAAGCACAATTCCAAAATAGTCGCACTTAAGAAGCTTGACAACAAAGCAAAACTTCCGGCAACGGTGTTTACCTACTCTTTCGGTATTATTTCAGCACTCATTGTCGGCACAGGTATGAGCCTTGCTATGCAGGCAATCGGCAGCGGAGTTGCATGGATGATTGCAGGAATTATTATAGGTGTTTTGGGGTTTGTTCTTTGCGGAATTAACTATCCTATTTACAAAAGAATGCTTGAAAACGGCAAAGCGAAATATGCTTATGAGATTGTTCAACTCGCTCGTGAAATAAGCGAGGGAAAATAAAATTTAAAAGGAGGGATAGTGTTGAATAAATCAGAAAGCAAATATTTTAATACTGCTAAAAAAATGGATAAAGCACTTATGTCCCTTCTTGAAGAAAAAACTTTTGAATATATAACAATTAGTGAAATATGCAAAAGGGCAAATGTTAATCGTTCTACATTTTATTTGCACTATGAAAACACGGTTGATTTGCTTAATGAAGCAGCAAGGTTTCTATTTGATGATTTCACTGCATATTTTAATGTTGATACAAAAAATATAACAAATAAGTTTAAGGAAAATACTCTTAATGAATTGAATTTTATATCAGATGAGTATTTACATCCGTATTTGTTATATATTAAAGAAAACAGGCGTGTTTTTGTGACCGTTTTGTCGCATTCAGATTCTTTCGGTTTTAATGACGTGTTCCAAAGGCTTTATGAAAATATATTTAATCCGATTTTAGAAAGATTTAATTACCCGCTTGCGGACAGAAGATATGTTATGATGTTTTATCTCAACGGAATAACTGCTATTGTAACAGAGTGGTTAAAAGACGGATGCCAAAAGAGTATTGCTGAAGTGTCAAAAATTATTCATGAATGTATATTCGGTCTGAAAACTGAAGACATCTAAATCATTGAGTTATTGTGCTAAAAAAGACTATTCTTATGCGAAGTGTTCTTAAGGACAAAAAGGTCGTAGCAAAATCGCTACGACCTTTCGTCATTGTAAAAGCAATCTAATTCCCATTTTAAAGGGTTTGTGTCTATGTATTCCCATATTTTTTGATAATCTTTTTCATCACGAATTATGTGGTCGTGATATGACCGTTGCCATATTTTTTCGTTATCTGTATTATGTATCTTTTTTGATACATTCATTTTTAGAAACCCTACCAGTTTATCAATAAGTGAACGATGGTGTTGTAGGGGCGATTCACGAATCGCCCGTTTTTCATCATCATAGTTAATTTCTATAATCAAATGAATGTGATTTGGCATAACAACATATTTAGGAATTGATACATTAAACCTATCAGGCAACATTTCAATAATCTGTTCTACAAATTCTCCATATTGCGTTAATTTATTTTCGGGCAATTCGTGAATTGCCCCTACGATATTTGAAAACAAACATTTTCTGTTATGTGTACAAATCGTAATAAAATACGCTCCTGGCGTCGAATAATCGTACCCCTTTAATCTTGTTGGTTTTCGTTTTGGCAGTTCCATAATGTTATTTTATTTCCTGTTCTAAATCATCAAAATCTTTTGTTGAAAAGAATTCTCCTAATGTAATTTCCAATCCATCACAAAATTTCTTGATTGTTCTTATAGAAACATCTCTGCGTGATTTATCCATCATACTATATGCAGTTGACGGTGTTACGCCTGATATGTTTGCAAGCTCATTTATCCGCATATTTCTTTCAGCACAAAGTTCATTAAACCTTTTTACTACTACATCTTTAACATCCATTTTAAAACACCTCATAAAGATATTTTAAAATAATTTACATTTTTGCGTATACGCACTTGCGTAATTTATAAAGCTATGATATACTATTATTGTGAATGTTATTCGCAATAATAGTATATTGGAGGTAAAACAAATGACAACTAAGGATAATGTGAAAGTTAATGTTAAAGGAGGTCGGTATAAATCGAGTAAAAGTATTAATGGAAATGTTTATAAAGTTGTTGAAACTGACATTGAATTTTATGATGACATGCTTACTTTATCTAAGGGTAGCGGCTTTGTTGAAGGAAAAAATAAAATTACAACCGAAATTATGTATAAAAGTATTTCATCGGTTACAACCAAAAGAAAATGCAGCAGTATAAATGTGATAATTTCGTGCGCAATAGCAATTGCAGCATTGTTAACAGGTGTGTGGTTTGCATTTCTTTTAGCGATTATTCCGGTTTTT
>JAZRUF010000003.1:0-12579 GCA_045652405.1 Eubacteriales bacterium
CCCCATCCGTTTAATCATATTCATCTCATAATTGAGGCGGTTGAGATATTCACTCTCCGCACTCGGATAACGCCTGTTAAATCCTTCAAGTACAAGAGTATCAAAATACTCCTCCGAGCTTTCATATTCTTCCGGTACGTCATACTGCGGTAAATGGTGAACACCGAACTCAAATTCCACATTGCACTGTTCTGCAATTTTAACCGTGTTCTCCAAAGCTTCCTGATGCTTTGGGAAAAGAGCCGCCATTTCATCGTATGATTTTATATAAAACTCCTCGCCGTCAAACCTCATGCGGTCAGGGTCATCCAACGTTTTATTCATCTGTATGCACATGAGCACATCCTGAACATATGCATCCTCACGCTTTACATAATGTGCGTCATTAGTTGCAACAAGCGGGATACCCGTCTCATCCGAAATTCTGAAAAGTGCCTGATTTACACGTTCTTGTTCCTCTATGCCGTGGTCCTGAATTTCAAGGTAGAAATTACCCTCTCCGAATATATCGGAAAGCCTGAGTGCATATTCCTTTGCCGCCTGATAATCACCGCGCAAAATAAGGCGCGGAATGGTTCCTGCAATGCACGCAGAGCAGCAAATAAGACCTTCCGAATGTTCACTCAAAAGCTCAATATCAATTCTTGGTTTATTGTAAAATCCGGTTGTAAACCCTTGGCTTACAAGGTTAATAAGATTCTGATATCCGGTTTGATTTTTGCACAGCAAAACAAGATGCGCGCTCTCACCGTCAAGCTCATGCGTTTTATCCGTCATGCGCCGCGGTGCGACGTACACCTCGCATCCAATTATAGGTTTTATACCCTCAGCCTTTGCAGCTTTATAAAAATCAACTACACCGTACATTACGCCGTGGTCGGTAATAGCCACCGCGCTCTGCCCTATTTCCTTTACGTGTGCAATCAAATCCTTTATCCGGCAAGCACCGTCAAGCAAGCTATATTCACTGTGGACATGAAGATGAACAAAATCCCCCATTTTAATCCCCTCTTTTTTCAGTGCTTTTTTCTTTTAACTCTTTTGCCGTTTCAATGATTTTCTTAAACCTATGATTGAGTCCTGATTTACTTATTCCAAGCATTGCCGCAAGCTCAGATAGCGGCATTTCCTCATTTTCACGCCTGAGCTTTGCCGCTTCAAAAAGCTTTGGTGGAAGAGACTCAAGCCCAATAATCTCATCTATTACTCTTATCGCATCGCATTGCTCGCTTGCCGCGTTAACCACTTTCGAAAGATTGGCGGTCTCACAATTTACTTTTCTGTTGATGCTGTTTCTAAGCTCCTTGAACATTTTGGTCTCCATAAGCTGCATAGCGCACACCGGTGCACCAATACGCGTAAGAAGCTCCTCAATATATGTACTTTCTTTAAAGTAAATTACCTGATTTGATTTTCTAACCGTAAGCTTCGCCGGAGTATCGAGCTCGTACAAAAGCGCCATAACCTCACGGCTGAGTTGATGGTGCGAGGTTACAAGCTCCATATGATACTCACGGTCCGGGTCCGTAACTGAGCCGCCGGCAAGAAATGCACCGCGGACAAACGCCGCACGCGTTGCATCATCCTCCACCAGTGCACCGTTTAAGTGCAAGGTATGGGTTGTCATACGGTCATATCCGAAAGCATTGTATATAGCAGAAAGCTTGTCCGGATTATCTATTGTAAAGCTATACTTCTTTACAGTAGATGCGGGTATAATCTTGCGGTCAAAGTCATACCCAAAAAGCATTTTTATTATTTTAGAAACCCGCGCTGCAAAATCCTGATTTTCAGTTGTTATACGCAGGCTGCGGCTGTCAAAAGTATTTGCAAACAGGACAATGCCGCAAATTTCTGCAAGCGCAGTTTCTTCATTTGCAATCGGACACTTGCACAGCTCTGCTTTGACTTTTGCAGAAAAGGTCATCTCTTTTCCTCCATAAATTCAATAAGTGCTCTCGCCAATTTATCCGGGTTATGTCGCGCATGTCGTGAATCCTCATCAAGAAGCGGGCACTCAATAATCCGTATTCCGGAATGGGCAAACCTTTCTCTGTCAACCATCATTTGTTCTGCGCCCTCTTCGGCATACTTCTCAGCTAAATCATCGGATATTTTCGCATTATTTATAAGGCACGTATCAAACAAACCTTCCCTTGAATGGTCAAACAGTGCCTGGACATGGTCATATGCAGTGTAGTTTTCGGTTTCTCCGTCCTGCGTCATCACATTTGACACATAAACTTTTTTCGCTTTAGACCTTTCTATAGCGTCCACTACACCGTCAACCAACAAATTCGGGATAATGCTTGTATATAAGCTACCTGGACCGAAAACTATCATCCCGGCATTCTCTATAGCCTCAAGCGTATCAGAAAGCGCAGGCGGATTTTCCGGAATAACACGTATATATTTTATACGTGACCCCTGCTCCTTCTTTGCCTTGAATATTTTCGATTCACCTTTGACAAATGCTCCATTTTCAAACTCAGCTTCGATATGTATATCCTCTACCGTTACCGGAAGAACTCGTCCGGTAATCGCCAAAATATCGCTCATATAGCGCACCGCCTGATAGAACGAGCCGGTTACTCTGTCAAGCGCTGCTAAAAACAAATTGCCGAAGCTCTGACCTGCAAGACCGCCTTCGGTAAACCTATACATTAAAAGCTTTGTCATCATAGGCTCGGCATTTGAAAGAGCCATTATGCAGTTTCTTATATCACCGGGTGGCAGCATGCCCATATCACTTCTTAGCACACCTGAACCTCCGCCATCATCTGCAACTGTTACGACAGCGGTGATATTATCAGTATATTTTTTAAGACCGCGGAGCATGGTAGACAGTCCGGTTCCGCCACCTATAACCACAATTCCGCCGCGAGTATTGTTACTCATCTACAATATCTCCTTATACATCGCGTGCCGAGTCCCTGTGCAGGCACTGACTGTTATACCCCTTTTCCGACACATGCTTGTTAAGCTGCTCAGCAAGCGCGACTGAGCGGTGCTTTCCACCGGTACATCCTATGGATATAACAAGCGATGTTTTTCCCTCTTCAATATATTGCGGAATTAAAAAATCTATCATTGAATAGAGTTGCTGTAAAAAATCCTTAGTTTGCTGGAATCCCATGACATAGTCTCTGACGCTTTCGTTAAGTCCGGTCATTCTACGAAGTTCGGTAATGTAATATGGATTTGGCAAAAAGCGAACATCAAACACCAAGTCAGACTCGGGCGGTATACCATATTTAAAGCCAAAAGACATTATATTTATCGCAATTGAACGGTTCATGACACCGTTTTCAAGGAACATGTTCAAAAGCCGCTCTCTGAGCTTTGAAGTGCTTATGTTGGTAGTATCAATGATATAATCTGCGCGTGCACGAACACCCTCGAGCATCATATGCTCCTGCTCAATAACGCGCTCAACGGACATTCCCTCCTCCGCAAGCGGATGGCGGCGACGAGTTTCCTTATATCTGCGTATAATCGTATCCTTTGATGCTTCAAAAAACAGTATTTTATAATTGCATCCGAGAGCTCCTAAACTCTCGAGCGCATCAAATAGGTTATCAAAATTTGCGCCGCCGCGTATGTCTGTTACTAAGGCAACATGCTCGTATCGACCTTTTGTGGCGATGCACATCTCCGCAAATTTCGGAATAAGCTCAGCCGGCATATTGTCAACACAATAAAAGCCTATATCTTCAAAAATCTCCGCGGCACGGCTTTTACCCGCACCGGACAAACCCGAAATAATTAAAAAATCCATTTATCCACACATCCTTTTATATATGACAAATCTCACATTCAAGCTCTACTCCCGTGTTTTTAAGCACGGTCTCTTTTATATAATCAATAAGTCTTCGTACATCGTCGCATGTCGCATTTCCGGTATTAATTATAAACCCCGCATGCTTATCCGACACCTGCGCACCGCCTATCCGATACCCTTTAAGACCGCTATTTTCTATAAGAGCTCCCGCAAAATGCCCTTTAGGTCTTTTAAAAACGCTTCCCGCGCTTGGGTATTCAAGAGGTTGCTTTTCACGCCGTCTCGTCATAAGCTCATCCATAGTTTTGGAAATATTAGCTTCATCGCCGTGTTTTAATTTAAATGTACTCGAGAGGATAATTCTTTCAGGTTCTTTCTTGAATATACTCTCTCTATACCCCAATTCATGGGACTTGGCATCCAACTCATAGACCTGACCGTCTGGCGAGAAATACGTAGATTTTACAAGAACTTGGCTTATTTCTCCGCCATATGCTCCCGCATTCATGACCACTGCACCGCCGACACTTCCCGGAATGCCATACAAGCACTCCATACCGGTGAGAGAATTGTTTTTTGCACACTTGGCGACTGATACCAAAAGCACTCCTGCTTCTGCACGGATTTCATCACCGTTGCATTCGCAGGTCCCGCTACATAGCTTTACTACTACCCCATCAATGCCCGAATCGGAAACCAACAAATTACTCCCATTTCCGATTACAAGCGGGTGGATTCCAAATTTATATAAAGTTTCAAACACGTATACGGTTGCAGCTTCACCGCGCGGTTGAATAAAAGCTTTAGCAGGACCGCCTATTTTAAATGTAGTATGGCGGCTCATGGGTTCATCCCTCATAACCGAAACATCCGGACGACCGCTAAACTGCTCTGTTAATTTTTCAAGAATGTGATCCATATTGTAAACCACCGTTTCTTTATTCTTTAAATTATTATATCAAATTTCATATAAAAATAGAAGAGGTAAACACAAAAAAGCAACGGACAGAATTTTTCTGTCCGTTCAAACTATATTAGCAAGCTATATAAAATTTCATATTCATTATTTATTCTTACCAATCTTAGTAAGAATCACACCTGTGCAGATTATGATTTCAACCGCTAAAAAGAATGCAGCTCCAACCACGGCTCCGTCAAGTGAGTTTCCAAAAGATGTAACACACATTGCCAAAAAGAGCCACTCCAATACTACAACGCCCAAACAAATCAAAGCATATTTAAAAACATTGTACATGCATATTACCTCCATGCATTCCGACTTTATAGTATTAAACGGAGTTGCCTTTACGACAACTCCGTTTTAATATCAATTTAAAACTAGTTGGTGATAGTCTTCTCAGTATCCTTATCGAACAGGTGAATCTTGTTCATATCGAATGCAATCTTCAGACGGTCACCAGCCTTGGTGTGTGCGCGCGGAGATACGCGAGCGGTCAGATTGATGCCTTCGCATACCAGGTACAGGTAAGTCTCAGCACCCATCGGCTCAACAACGGTAACATCTGCATCTGCCAGAGCGTTCGGGAACTGGCTGATGTAAATCTCTTCGTCGTGGATAGACTCAGGACGGATACCTGCGATAACTTCCTTGCCGATGTATGCCATAACCTCAGGCTTGCGGCCCTTAGCTTCAGGCAGTGCCAGCTTGGTGTTTCCGATTTCAACATAGGTAACACCGTCTGCCTCGGTGAGTTTTGCCTCGAAGGTGTTCATCTGCGGTGAACCCATGAATGTAGCAACGAACAGGTTGCAGGGTGTATCATAAAGTACGGTCGGTGCAGCAATCTGCTGAACAAATCCGTCCTTCATAACAACGATACGTGAACCCATGGTCATAGCCTCTACCTGGTCATGGGTAACATAAATGAAAGTAGTAGCAAGTCTCTGATGCAGTTTGGAAAGCTCACTGCGCATTGATGCACGAAGCTTAGCATCGAGGTTGGAAAGCGGCTCGTCGAGGAGGAAGACCTTCGGGCTACGAACGATAGCACGACCGAGAGCAACACGCTGTCTCTGACCGCCGGACAGAGCCTTCGGCTTTCTGTCGAGCAGGTGGTCAATCTCAAGAATCTTAGCAGCCTCGTCAACACGGCGCTGAATCTCTGCCTTCGGAATCTTACGCAGCTTCAGACCAAATGCCATGTTCTCGAAAACCGTCATATGCGGATAAAGAGCATAGTTTTGGAAAACCATTGCGATGTCGCGATCCTTCGGAGCAACATCATTTACGAGTACATCATCGATGTACAGCTCGCCTTCGGAAATCTCCTCAAGACCTGCGATCATACGCAGAGTGGTGGACTTACCACAGCCTGACGGACCGACGAGAATGACAAATTCTTTGTCTTCAATGTCGATATTGAAGTCAGAAACAGCAGTAACGCCGCCTGCAAATCTTTTGTAGACATGTTCTAATTTTACGCTTGACATTATATGACCTCCATCATATTCATTCTATTATGAAAGCAGCACTTATTCCCTCTTTACAGTACTGAAATAATTTTAACACGTTTTATTCTTTTTGGCTATTCTCTAATTAACCAAAGGTTTGCATCTTCCTTTGTACAACTTGTCTTGTCAAATTAACGGAAATTTTTTAAATACCGCTCTGTTTTTGTGCATTTTTTGCATTCAACAAAGCCCACAAGCGTTTCTAAGCCTGTTTTCTTCCTCGTCAGTCAACTCCCTAAACCCGCATGGCTCTAAGGATAAATCAAGGTGTACACCACCTATGGACTCCCTTTTTAGGTAAATTACACATTTGTTTCTGGCAATAAACATCCTCTTGAGTTGGTGAAATCTTCCTTCACGCAATGTTACCCGCGCCTCTGATTGGGTCCCGGAGGAGATTATCTCAAGCTCAGCTGGTGCGCAGAGAATTCCGCCGTCTATCGTTATGCCACGGTTAAATGCTTTTATATCATCTTCTCCAAGCTCGCCTTCAACGCGAACATAGTAAACCTTGTCCACATGCCGGCGGGGTGACATAAGCCCATGAGCGAGTGCGCCGTCACTTGTCATAAGAACAAAGCCCTCAGCATCCTTATCGAGCCTACCCGCAGGAAACAAGCCAAGCTTTTGATATTTCTGCGGTAAAAGGGATAAAACGGTACGGTCCTTCTTATCCTCGGTTGCTGTTACCACCCCTGCAGGCTTATACACCATAAGAGAATAATTTTCACGAAAAGAAAACAGATTGCCGTCTACATATATTTCATGCTTTTCCGGGTCGACTGCGCTCTCCGGCTTTATTGATGTCATACCGCTTACTCTGACTCGCCCCGCACGTATCATATTTTTAACCTCCGTGCGGCTCCATTCTCCACCCGAAGCAAGACATTTATCCAAACGCATTGCGCTTTCCCTCCGCACTTTTACTTATTATATATAGTTTATCATATCTTTTTGTTTTTGAAAAGCATGGGAAAGCGTTTACGGAAGTTTTGTATAAATTTTTATATAATTCGCTTGACAAATTATTAATACATTGTATAATAATTTTAGCACCAATAAAACAGAGGTGAATTAAAATGATAAAGAAAAGTGTGTACAGCCTTGTACTGGCAGACGATTTGGTACGCGCAGTTGACCGTCTTGCCTATATGCAGCACACAAGCCGTTCAAATCTCATAAATCAAATTTTGGCCGAGCACCTTTCACTTTCCACTCCGGAAATGCGAATGCGCGAAATCCTTTCACGTATGGAACAGATTTTTGACACAAGCAATTCTTTTCAGATTGCTCTGCGTCCTACAGATTCGCAGATGGCATTGCGAAGCTCAATAAGCTATAAATACAACCCGACAGTGCAGTATAGCGTAGTGCTCTATCGCAACGCGAAAAACGCTTTTGGTCAGCTTCGCGTAGCCTTTCGTACGCGCAATGAATCCCTTATAAATATGTTGACGGACTTTTTTAAGCTCTGGGTTAAGATTGAAAATTCATATTTTACTCACCTGTTTCCGTCAAAGCAGTTATCTTATGACATACACCCCGGCAAATTCGTGCGAGAACTTATGATACCCGATAATGTAGAGCTCGACTCCGACAATTCTTTAGGCGATGCAGTCGCGCGCTACGTACGACTTTTTGATTCAATGCTTAAGCTTTATTTTGAAAATCCGACCGCATCCCCCGCTCATATACAATCTGAATATCTTGCATATCTTCGCAGCGGCTCGGCAATCATTTAATTTTGGAAGGAGGATCACTTCATGAACGTACAAAAATTCACTCAAAAATCATTGGAGGCTCTTCAAAATGCGCAAAGCGCATCTGTCGAGCGTTCAAATTCTCAGGTAGAGCAAATTCATCTTTTACTCTCACTTCTAGAAACCCCGGACGGATTAATTCCGCAGCTCATTGACAAAATGGGTATCTCCTCGCAAGAATTATGCCATTATGTACGCACAACCGCTGACAATCTCCCGCGTATCTCCGGAAGTGGGCACGAAGCGGGTAAAATTTACATTTCTCAGCCGCTTGAGCAAGCACTTGTGGGGGCAGAGCGCGAAGCTGAGCTTATGAAGGATGAGTATGTATCCGTTGAGCACATTTTCCTGGGCCTTTTAAATACAGCCGACTCTAACCTGAAGGACCTTTTCCGCAAATTCAATATAACGCGCGATGAATTTTTAAATGCTCTTTCACAGGTTCGAGGCAACGCGCGAGTCACCAGTGACACTCCCGAGGACACATACGATGCACTTAAGAAATACGGCTCGGATTTAGTCGCTCTCGCACGTGAAAAAAAACTCGACCCAGTCATAGGGCGTGACAGTGAAATACGCAATGTAATACGTATACTATCACGCAAAACAAAGAACAATCCGGTTTTAATCGGTGAACCGGGTGTCGGAAAAACTGCTATTGCAGAAGGTCTTGCAATCAGAATTGTGCGCGGCGATGTTCCGGACTCCTTAAAAAACCGAACTATTTTCTCGCTTGACATGGGCGCTTTGATTGCAGGTGCCAAATTCCGCGGTGAATTTGAAGAACGCTTGCGCGCAGTGTTAAACGAGGTAAAGAAAAGCGAAGGCAGAATAATCCTTTTTATTGATGAGCTTCACACTATTGTCGGCGCAGGAAAAACCGACGGTGCAATGGACGCAGGCAACATTTTAAAACCGATGCTTGCGCGCGGTGAGCTCCACTGTATCGGCGCAACAACCCTAAACGAATACCGACTCTACATTGAAAAAGATGCAGCGCTCGAGCGTCGTTTCCAACCGGTAATGGTAAACGAACCCACGGTTGAAGATACAATTTCTATACTCCGCGGACTCAAGGAGCGGTATGAGGTTTTCCACGGTGTAAACATTCAGGACCAGGCTCTTATAGCCGCTGCCACACTCTCCAATCGCTATATCTCCGACCGTTTTTTGCCTGACAAAGCAATTGACTTAGTAGACGAAGCCTGCGCGATGATAAGAACCGAAATAGATTCCATGCCCGCAGAGTTGGACGAAATTTCCCGCAGCATTATGCAACACGAAATTGAAGAAGCGGCACTAAAAAAAGAGAGCGATTCCTTATCCAAAGAACATCTTTCAGAAATCCAAAAAGAGCTTGCAGACATACGTGAGCAATTTAATCAGATGAAAGCAAAATGGGAAAGTGAAAAGCAAGCTATTGACAAAGTACGCATTCTCCGCGAAGAGATAGAAAAGATAAACGCAGAAATTGAGCGTGCTGAAATGAGCTATGATTTAAACCGTGCCGCAGAGCTTAAATACGGTAAATTGCCCGAGCTGCAGCGGCAATTAAGCGAGGAGGAAAGCGTAGCTGAAGCGACAAAGAGCACCGCTTCCCTGCTGCGTGACAAGGTCACTGATGAGGAAATTGCAAAAATCGTCGCCCGCTGGACGGGTATCCCGGTAACAAAACTTATGGAGGGAGAGCGCGAAAAGCTTCTAAAGCTTGACAGCATCCTTCACAAGCGAGTAATCGGGCAGGACAAGGCCGTACAAAGCGTTTGCGAGGCTATTATACGCTCGCCCGCAGGTATATCAGACCCGCGCCGCCCTATAGGCTCTTTCCTGTTTTTAGGCCCGACAGGTGTAGGAAAAACCGAGCTTGCAAAAGCGCTTGCCGAAACACTATTTGACAATGAAGGCAGCATGATACGCATTGATATGTCCGAGTATATGGAAAAGCACGCTGTATCGCGTTTAGTCGGTGCACCTCCAGGATATGTAGGATATGAGGAAGGCGGTCAGCTTACGGAAGCCGTGCGCAAAAAGCCTTACTCAGTGATTTTGTTTGACGAAGTTGAAAAGGCACATCCGGACGTTTTCAACATTCTCTTGCAGGTACTTGACGATGGGAGAATAACTGACTCGCAGGGACGCACTGTGGACTTCAAAAACACCATTCTTATTCTTACCTCTAACTTAGGTTCAAATATAATCTTAGAAGGTATAAATGACGCGGGTGAGATTTCCGATGATGCCCGCACTCAGGTGGAGGGAATGTTAAAAATGCAGTTTCGCCCCGAGTTTCTCAACCGCTTAGACGAAATTGTATTCTACAAGCCGTTGACATCCGTTGAAATTGGAAAAATCGTCGAGCTTATGCTTTCAGATTTGCAAAAAAGGTTGCAGGATAAGCAGCTCACATTAAGCCTTACTGATGCAGCAAAAGCGCATGTAATTTCCGTTGGATTTGACCCGGTTTACGGAGCGCGCCCGCTGCGCCGTTTCCTGCAAAGTAAAGTGGAAACCTTGGTCGGACGCATGATACTCTCCGAGGACATCACGCCTAAAACGCACTTTACAGTGGACTTTAACGGAAACGAGCTTACAATTTCCAAAAGTTAATTTAATCATAACTACCGGCTAAGCCGGTAGTTTGCTCTGCGACTATAAGTCGCTGTTACTGGCGGGACTGAAAGTCCACCGAATAATCTGCCAGCCGCAAGCGGTTTTAAGCTACCGCTAAAGCGGTTGGCTTATTTTCTGCTCTTTTTGACTGGCTCACCCGTAAACGGGTCAACTAACTCTTTTATACTCATTTGCTCATATGCCAAATCTTCTTGTAGCTGATTTCTAATATATTCTGCTATTGCCTTTTTATTCTTGCCTACTGTATCAACATAATAACCTCTACACCAGAATTCTCTATTTCCATATCTGTATTTCAGATTGGCATGTTTATCAAATATCATCAAACTACTTTTTCCCTTTAGATATCCCATAAAGCTTGACACACTAATTTTAGGTGGTATTTGAACAAGCATATGAATATGGTCTGGACATGCTTCTGCTTCAATTATCTCTACACCTTTCCATTCACATAATTTCCGTAATATATTTCCTATATCACCTTTGATTTTTCCATATATTACTTGTCTACGATACTTTGATGCAAACACTATGTGATACTTGCAATTCCATGTTGTGTGTGATAAACTATTATTTGTATCAATCTTCATTGATATTTCCTCCTTTGTTATTTTTGCGGCTGGCTAGACCGCTTTCATTGTAACATAGGAGGTCTTTTTTGTTCAACGGCAAAAGCCTTTTTCGAACCACCAGCTTAGCTGGTGGTTTTCTGTATACAAAAAAAGGACAAGAGATTACATCACTTGTCCTTAAAAAATCCCTGTATAAAAGGCTTACGGATAGGTTTCGAGAGTCTTACGCGTACTCTTATTGACCGTTTCACAAGCAGATGCAAAAATCATCTTTTCGGTTATAAAGTAACCAACTTATAAAATTTGAGCTTTTAACTCAATCAATAATGCAGATAAACTGCTGTCTTCGGCGTTCGACCCGGCTGTCCGTTGCCATTTCCGATAGAAATCGGTGGTCATATTTTGTCGTTTTTAAAACATTATGAGTATATCACATTTTTCATATACTGTCAACCGATATATTTTAAAGCTTTATCCATCTTTTTTCGCCATCAGGCCATGCTTTGAAATGTTCGTTCATAAGCGCACCCCAGTCTTTGCCAAGATATCCGAAAGGTTTGCCCTCAATATCTGCCCAGGTAACTTCTTCTGTAGGTATTTCACCATACATAAAGATAGTGTCTCCGTATATAAATATTGAAAAAAACTTATCACAATTTATTGGGTTGTTTTCCTGATGAACATAATGGTAATATATGTAACTTGCAATCTTGTTTTTCACAATTTTGTTAACACACATATACCCTTCTTTGTTTTGTATTTTTCTCACCCATTCTTCATCAGACCTTGGGGTAAAATAGTGGAAAATTTCGGTAAGCTCAAACCAGTTTTCTCCGTTTGGAAATGGTTTGAAATCACCTGTCACAAAATCATCAGGTATAACAGTTTCGTCTGTTCCTTCGTAGTATAAAACCGCCTTGTCTTCAAAATATTTAACAGTTGCAGTTACAACTTTTTCAGAACTTTTTATTTCTGCTTCACCCTTATTGAGATAAGCAATATACATATGTTTATGAATCATTTTCTTCAACCTTCAGTTCTTTTAATTTTCTCTTTGCAAAAAAGATATATAAAACCATAAAACTTATTATACAAATAATCCACGAGATTAAAAAAACAATATAAATACTTTGAATAGTTCTTACTGCTTTAAACACCGTCATAAGCCAGATAATTCTGAATCCGCAACATACTACAATAGAAATCGTCATTGTATATATTGCATATCCGCAGGCTCTGAGTGCTCCCATCAGAACTTCCATTATTCCACAAAGGAAATATGGCATACAGATATAAACAAGCCTGATTTTAGCATATTCCATCGGAATCGGAGAATACGGACAGTATAGTTTTATAAGATGTT
>JAZRUF010000004.1:0-6991 GCA_045652405.1 Eubacteriales bacterium
GAGGCTATTGCGCTCATGGAAAGCCGCGGAGAAAAGTATAAAGTTGAGCATATCGGTGACCTGCCTGAGGACGCTGAGATAAGCTTCTATCAGCAGGGCGACTATATAGATATGTGCGTAGGTCCGCACATTACCTATACCAAGGCTCTTAAAGCATTTAAGGTTATGGATCAGTCGGGTGCATACTGGAAGAACGATAAGAACAACAAAATGCTTACCCGCGTAAAGGGTATAGCGTTCCCGTCTCAGCAGGAGCTTGAGGATTACTTAAAGCTTCTGGAGGAAGCTGAAAAGCGTGACCACCGCCGCATAGGTAAGGAAATGGGAATGTTTATGTTTGCAGAGGAAGCACCCGGCTTCCCGTTCTTCCTGCCCAAGGGTATGGCGCTTAAGAATGCGCTTATTGAGTACTGGCGCGAAATCCACACCCGTGAGGATTACGTTGAGGTTTCAACTCCGCTTATCATGAACCGTCACCTTTGGGAGACCAGCGGTCACTGGGATCACTATAAAGATAATATGTACTCTACTCAGATTGATGAAGAAACCTTCTGCGTAAAGCCGATGAATTGCCCGGGCGGCGTTATGGTTTACCGTTCACGTCCGCACAGCTATCGCGACCTGCCTATCCGCATGGGCGAGCTCGGTCTGGTTCACCGCCACGAGCTTCGCGGTGCGCTCCACGGTCTGTTCCGCGTGCGTTGCTTTACTCAGGACGACGCGCATATCTTCATGCGCCGTGAGCAGATTACAGACGAGATTGTAAATGTAGTTCACCTGATAAACGAGGTTTATAACAAGTTTGGATTTAAATACTCGGTTGAGCTCTCCACACGTCCGGAGGACAGCATGGGAAGTGATGAGGACTGGGAGGCAGCGACAAACGGTCTTAAGACCGCGCTTGAAAAGCTGGGGCTTCCGTACACAATCAATGAGGGTGACGGCGCGTTCTACGGCCCGAAGATTGACTTCCATCTTGAAGATTCGCTCGGACGAACCTGGCAGTGCGGCACTATTCAGCTCGATTTCCAAATGCCCATAAACTTCGAGCTTGAGTATGTTGACGAGAAGGGCGAAAAGCAGCGCCCGATCATGATTCACCGTGTATGCTTTGGCTCAATCGAACGCTTTATCGGAATACTCACCGAGCATTTTGCAGGTAAGTACCCGGTATGGCTTGCTCCCACTCAGGCAAAGGTTCTTCTCGTATCGGAGAAGAGCGCTGAGTACGGCAATGAAGTATACGAAGCACTTCGCCGTGCAGGCGTGCGCTGCGCGATTGACAATCGCAATGAGAAGATTGGTTACATGATTCGCGAGGCTCAGATGGTTGAGCGTATCCCATATATGGTAATCATCGGTCAGAAAGAGGTTGAGGAGCGCACAGTTTCCATAAGAAACCGCGATACTGCCCAGACCGAGACAATGTCTCTTGATGAGTTTATCACGAAAATCTGCGGCGAGATAAAAGACCGCGTATAATTAAAATAAACAGAGCGGGAAATGAAGAAGATTTCATTTCCCGCTTGCTAGTAGCAGAGGTGCAGTATGTCAGATTCCTTTGAAGTTAAAAGAATTGCCCGCATACGCAGCGATTTTCCGACCAAGTTCGGCATCCCGCGCCAAAGCGGTCTGGTGGATGAGCTTTCGGCAGAAATCGTATTTGAGCCTGAGTATAGGAATCCCGATGCGCTTCGCGGTTTGGAAGGGTTTTCGCATATCTGGCTTATATGGCAGTTCTCGGACGCGGTGCGTGACGGTTGGTCACCCACGGTTCGCCCGCCAAGACTCGGTGGGAATGCACGAATGGGCGTGTTCGCAACACGCTCTCCGTTTAGACCGAATCCCATAGGCTTAAGTGCGGTAAAGCTTGAGGAGATAGTTTTAAATTCGCCAGACGGTCCTCTGCTGCGCGTGTCAGGCGCGGATTTGATGGACGGTACGCCGATTTTTGATATAAAGCCGTACCTGCCTTATGCGGATATACGCGCAGATGCCATTGGCGGATTTGCACCTGCGGCGGATGAGCGGGTTGAGGTTAAAATCCCGGATGCTCTTATAAGTAAAATATCGCAGGAGAAGCGAGAGGCTCTTCGAGCGGTGCTCGCGCAGGACCCGAGGCCTAAATATCAGAACGCGCCTGAGCGCGTGTACGGCTTTGCTTTTTCAGGTTATGAAGTGCGTTTTACCGTGGCAGACGGTTGCCTTACGGTTTGCGATATTGAAAAAATTTAGTTACGGAGTGTGTTGATATGTACAGTGTAAAGCAAATTGAAGGAAGTAATTTAAACGAATATTTACTCAGTGATGGCTTAAAAAACGCGTCCGCTAAAGTAGCGGTAGGACGCGGCGGAATTCTTACAAGCTTTAATGTAAACGGCAAGGAGCGTATTTATATTGACGCGGATTTCTACGATGAGTCAGAAGAAAAGTTCCGCGGTGGAAATCCGATTCTGTTTCCGTCCTGCGGCAGACTTACCGATAAGGCATACACATTAAACGGAAAGAAGTATGAAATGCCTATCCACGGCTTCGCGCGCGGCTATGCATGGCAGGTAGCGGGGATAAACGAGAATGACGCGGCAGAGCTTACCATTTCCTTAAAAAGCAGTGCGGAGACTCTTGCAATGTATCCGTTTGAATTTGAGCTTAGGTTTACATACCGCTTAAAAGACGGAATTCTCAGCATAATCCAGGAGGTAATAAATAATTCAGACAGTGAAATGCCGTTCTCGCTCGGTCTGCACCCATATTTCTGCGCAGATACCTCAAAGGCGAGTGCGGAGGTTCCGTCAACTTTTGCTTATTTCGGAAGTGATTCCGTAGAGTTTGACGGTGTTTTAAATGCAACTGATGATTTGGACCATGTCTGCGTAAACTTAAGCGGTACAAAATCCGTCCTGGATACCGGACTCGGCTATTGCGTAGAAGTTACTTATGAGGGGAAATACACCTGCGTAGTGGTCTGGTCACCCATGGATAACCCGAATTTTGTATGCGTTGAGCCGTGGTCTGCAGCGCCTGATGCGCTTAATACGAAGGAAAACCTCATATACCTTGCAGCGGGCGAGAGCGAAACCTTTGTCATGGATTTTGCTGTTTCGGAATAAGGGTTTTTAGATAACGCGCAGGGCTTGTGCCCTGAACGCAGAGTAAGATAAGGTATATTACTATTGCCACGCCAATGCAAATTGCGACGTTTGCAACCAATGAAAATTGTTCAGCTTTTAAAATCATGTGCAGCCAATTTGCAAAAAGCCCTGCCGGACATGCGCTTATAAATGGGATTAAAAACCAGTTGCGCCAGCGAGGGCGTATATTAAGCCTTCGTACAATCAAAAGAAGGCTTATGCCGGCGCACAGTGTGCAGGAGACGATGCGCCCGGCGAGAAATGCGTAAATTCCAATACCCCTGATGCCTACGCACCAAGTGAAAAATAGCTCAATCACACCGCCTGTAAGTATAACCGCCGCCGCGTGACGTTGCATTCCGATGCCGTTTAAAATCGCCGCAGTTGTTATTTGGTAGTATAAAAACAGTGTGGAAATGCACAGTGGCAGCATATAAGCTCCTGCGGAGGAGTCTGCGTAAATGAGTGTGCACAGAGTTGAACCTAAAGGAATAAGAATAGCAATAGCGGGAAAAGCAAGCAGGCCGGTGGCGTGTATTGCCTTTCCTGCTTTTCTTCGCACCTGTGTAAAGTTTCTGACCGCAACCGCTTCGGAAAGCTTGGGCACGGTTACGGTTGTAAGCGGTGCTATAAAGGCTATCGGAAAGGTAAGAAGCGGCATCGTCATACCAAAAAGAGTGCCGAAAAGGCTGAGTGCGCGGTCATGCGCCATTCCGGATGTCATAAGCCGCCGCGGTATCAGCACCGAGTTTGCCGATGAGAGAAGATTGGTAATAAGGCTTGTTAGCATAACAGGTATGGCAACGGATAAAATTTTGCGGTAAAGCCCGGTAGTTTTGTGATTCCGGTGCGGAAGGTGCGGTGCGTACTTTTTGTAAAACACGCTTAAAAGGGATGAGCTTACAATTTCGCTTATTACCATGCCGCATGCGATGAGCGCGGCTGCATCCCCCGGGTTTTGCGGAGAAAAGACAACGAGCAGTATTGCCACCGCAAGAATACGCACGCTCTGCTCGGTAAGCTCGGATATTATGGGCGGTTTAAGAAAGTTAACTCCGAAAAAGTAGTTTTTAAAGATGTTCTCTATGCCGGTGCACAGAAGGCATGGAATGAATATCAAAAGCGCTATGCGTGTGCGAGCATCACCTAAGAGATGAACGCTTATGCGCTCGGAGTACAAAAACGTGGGTACGGCGACGGCGGTAAAGAGAGAGGCGAATAAAACAAAACAAAGCCGCACGGTGCGGCGGGTACTGTGCGCGTCTCCAAAAGCGTGGAATTCGGCGGATATTTGATTGACCGCCATTGTAAGGCCTGAGAGCGCCAGCGCGTGCATTATTGAGTAGTAGGGCGACACCAATTGAAAAACGCCCATGCCCTCTGCACCAATCATGCGGCTGAGTATAATCCGATAGAGAAATCCCAGAACCTGAAGTGCGATGTTTGAGAGGGTAAGGGCGAAAATGTTGTAAAAAACCGAATTTTGGCGTATACGCAACAAACTCCGCCTCCGATCACCTTTTGATATATTATGTCTATTCAAAAGGCGGCGGAGTAATGCGTAGAGAAATGCCTGCAATTTTGCAGGCATTTAATTATTCTTATTTTCCAGATGACTTAACCGACTTGCGGTACTGCGTGGGTGATATGCCCACTGTGCGGCGAAACGCGCTTGAAAAATACGTACAGTCCCCGAAACCGCAGGATATAGCAATCTCCTGTGCGGAAAGCTCGGAGTTTTTTAAAAGTTCCTGCGCCTTGGAAACGCGCAGACGCATTAAGTATTCCGTGAAGGTAAAGCCGGTAACCTGCTTGAAAATATACGAAAAGGATGATTGGCTCATCAGTGATATTTTGCATACATCTTCAAGATAAAGCTTTTCGGAAAAATGCAGGTCAAGATATGCGAGCGCACTGTCAATCGCCGAGTGGTATTTATCAAGAAGAAGCACCTTGTCATAGCTTTGGGTTTCCTCGTACTCCGAGGCGATTATAGCAAGAAGTTTTAAAAGGTCTGCTTTAATAAAAAGCATCGAATACTTATTATTGTTTCTGAAATGCTTTAACAGCTCGAGCATCAGGTTTTCAACTTGGATTCGGCTGTCAGGCTTTAGCTGGAACAAGCTGTCAGTGAGTCGTTCATGCATAAAAAACGGCTCAAGATACGCAAAGTCAAACAGAACATTGCGGTCGGTTCCTGCAAGAGATTCGTTTATGAAACGCTCAGAAAACTCACAGCAGATAACCGTTGTGTCCTCAGTCAGGGTTTCGAGGGAATGCTCTGCATACGGCGGTACTATAAAAAGGCCAAACCTCTTGTATCCGTATTCATGACCGTTGAGCACGTGCGTGCACGAGCCGCGAAGAACATACCAGAGCTGCAGATACTCGTGCGAATGTGGCTCTTGCTTAAACTTTCCAGTGCTAGAAAAAATCTTAAACGGAAGAGGGCCACGCATGCTCTCGCTCGTGTAATAAATATAGCCGCTCACTTTGACCACCACCTGATTTGTTTACCGAGATTATTGATTATATCCCAGCAGTAATTGTTAAACTTATCTGCACCTGCAAGGTTTAAATGCCCCTGGTCTGCAAAGTCTTGGTCTGAAAGGGTAAGCTTTCCGGATAACTGATCGAGCGCAAAATCGTGGTAGTATACGTTTAATTCATCCGCAAGAGCGTCGGCATCGCGGTTAAGCTCTGTATAATAATCTATCCTGCCAAGCACCGTAGGCGGTATGGGGGCTGATACAAATATCACCCGCGTGCCGTGGCTTTCTGCAAGCGCTACAAGTTTTTTAAGGTATTTTATTTGGCGCTCGGTGTACGGCACATACTCTTTTGCAAACGGATGCCTTTCCTCTTTTAAAAGCTCATTGGAAACAACGCCTTCCGTTACGTAAAATCCTTTGCCACGGTAATTGGGGTTGCGCGCCTCATTTGATGCGACGCGAGCACTTTCCCAATTCGAGAATATTGAAAATAACCTGCCGAACGGATTTATGCGGTTGTTTAAATAATTAACTCTCCTCTCTCCATCTAAATTATTCCACCAGAATGATGCAGCATTCAGTGATGGTTTAAGCTCCATGAGCACGGTTTCCGCCTGCTCGGCGGTCTTTTCGCACTGCATGACCTTGAAGTATAAATCGTATATCAAAAGATGGGGCTTTTGCGTCTTATAAACCTCGCGCAGAAGGTGATACGCAGTGTCCGGCTGCTGCAAGGCAGTACCCAAATTATACGCACTGAGCGGGAGAGCATCTGCGGTTTCAGGCAGGGTTCGGACAAAATGACGTTCTAAGGCATACGGATTGTAAGTGCACATAGCATGGGAGGACCCCATTATAAGAACGTCAAGTGAGTTTTCCTCCAGTGCATAAAAATCCTCTATCTGATACATGCTTATTTTCTGCGTACTACTACGGTCATTTGTAATGCGCTCAAGAAAATTAACGCACACAAATGCTGCGGCGAACATCAAAATGATAAGCGCACCGAAGATTGCAAATTTTTTAAGATAACGCCTATTCGATTTAGAATTGGAAGTAGATGAATGCGGTTTCATTTCCGGTCACTCCGAACATAAGAATTGCTGCAAGCAGGAATAAATAGCATATAAATCTTGCAAAAACGTGGCGGTCAAAGAATTTTCGCACGGGATTTTGATTGCGTTGAAAGAAGTGGACAAGCTCCATAACCGCAACTGCACCGAAAGCACTCAGCGCATGGAATTTATCGGTTATGCCTGAAATACCTGCGATAACCGCTGAAAGGCTAAAGCTTTGCGGCACAATGTTTTTTACAACATAGAGTGCATCACTCATATTGTTTGCGCGGAAGAATATCCACGAAAAGCA
>JAZRUF010000005.1:0-64597 GCA_045652405.1 Eubacteriales bacterium
CCATGAAAATACCGCAGTATATAATATCTCCACCCACGCATTGCATATATCCGTAACATTAGGTGCTTCAAAAATAAACATAAACGGTGCCGAAATAAGACCAACAACTATAAATTGAATACACGCAAGCCACACTCCGCTGTGTTTCTGTACAAAATGGTCTATCACACAAATATGCACCGAAAACATAAGAGCTGACAATATCATAAGTCCATCGCCAATATTGATGCTAAATCCGTCCATCGCGCAAAGGAAATATACTCCCACTGCAGAAATCAATATGCAAAGCCATACGCGCAACGTCGGCCGCTTTCCAAGCACAATCCTCAGAATAGGGACCAGAACAATATACATAGCCGTCAAAAAACCAGATTTAGCCACAGTGGTATACTGTATTCCTATCTGCTGAAGAGTTGATGCCGCAAACAGCGCCAGTCCACACATGATGCCGCCGAAAATCGTTCCGCGCACATCCTTGTTTTCATCATTTCTCGAAAAAAAACAAGCAAACGAAATCAAAACCACTCCGCCTATAATATATCGGACCGCACCAAAAGAAAACGGACCTACATACGCCATTCCTTCGCTCTGCGCAACAAAAGCCGAGCCCCATATAATCGCAGCAACAATAAGCAAGAGATTTCCCCTGAGGGTTTTATGCTGCATTTTTATTTTTCCTCAGCTCCCTCAGTTTTCTTAACCACTTTTTCAAACTGCACTCCTGAAACATGCACGTTTACGGCAGTAACCGTAAGCCCCGCCATTGATTCAATAGCAGACGCAACACCCTCTTGCACATATTTTGCAACCGTCGGAACAACACTTCCGTACTTTACATTAACGTAAATATCTACAGCGATATTCTCTTCATCTATCTGAAGCTTAACACCCTTTGAAACCGATTTTTTACCCAGAAACTCAGCTATATCAACGCTGCCGTTTCCCAAAGAAGCTACTCCTTCGACCTCAGTTGCAGCCACCGCCGCAATAGATGCTATTACTTCTTCAGATATATTGATATTGCCGTTTTCCTCTTTTTGAGTTAAATATTCCTTATTATCTGCCATTTTATGCACTCTCCTTCATACAATTTAAAAAGCAAAATACCGGAGTGATTAATCAAAATATACACTCCGGTATCTATTATACCCTAAATTTCATTTTATCTCAACTATTTTTATCTGACTTGGTTTGACTTTTGCTTCACTTATTACAATATCCTTGATTTTTGTAGTATCGCTTGCCGTAAGTCCACCCTCTGGTGCCTTTACTATGATGTTTACAGCCTCATCATTTATAAGAGCAACGCAATCCTTAAATCCCTTTGCTTTTATAAGCGATTCTACCCGCGCTTCAGTAACCGCACCTGTCGCCAAACTCTCCATATTCGATGCCGCCTTGTCTCTTTCCTGCTGGGATATGTTCTCCTTTTCGGAATTTTCTTTAAGTATTGTCAGAGCACTGTCTCTCGCCTTTTGTTTTTCAAGCCGCGCATTGGTAAAATAATCGTCCGCAACCGTCTCTTCGCTTTTCTCCTCTTCATTTTCATCTACATCCATCTTCTCCCCTTCACTGCCCTCTTTTTTTTCCTTTTCACCATTTGCAAGCGTAACCTCCCCTAAAGTTTTTCCGGTTTCTGTATCCGCCGCAATATTCTGCGTGTAACTCCAATTAAGATAAACAGCCACACAAATAAAAAGCACTATCATCGCAGTAACCGCATTTTTTCTTTTCATAATCGCATCGCATCCTCTCATCTAATTTTTCATTTTAATAACTGTAATTCTATCAGACGTAATCCCGGTAAGAGAAGAAATAACATCGGTTATGTACATCCTCACCTTAGGATTGTCCGCTCCGTCACAAACAACCGCTGCACCCAAAAATTCCGGATAAATGGTTTTTACAACAACAGGTGCCTCACCCCCATTCCCATCCGACAAAATGCTCGGCCTTCTGTCACTGTCGCGGTTTACATCCTTAGTATCTCCGTCATCCTTTTGCTCACGTGTATTGAGCTTTGTCTCCTCTGCATAAACATACTCCATCCCGGTTTTCATCGTCAATGCAACATCAACTCTTCCCACCCCCGCTCCGCTTTCCAAAATTTCTTCTATGCGCCTCTCAAGCCCTTCTGCATCAAAACTTTGCGGCTTAGTGTCCGGTATATTTTCCTTTTTCTCACCACCGCTCGGAAGCATAAGTATCACTATCCCTGCAATGATAATAACAATTAAATATCTGTTTGCAGAAAAAAGCTTCTGAAGTTTTGCAAAAACACTTCTTATATCCAAGGTTTATAAACCTCCTTTTTGTTCAAATGCAACTCTGTCCTCGGCAATGTCACATTCACGCTTTACCGTTTTTTTTATTTCCTTACGCTCAGCTTCAGAAACCTTTCTATCCGTTATAATTCTAACCTCCTCAGGATATAAATACCCGTCCTTCCTTTTTACAACCTCAACCGCTATCCCTTCGCAATCCAAGCCAAAATCAAGCAGTCGTTGAGATATATATGAGGATATTTCCTTTTCTATGATTTCTTTCTGAATATTTTCATTTTCCTCCTGTAAATGGCGGCTTTGTCTCTCAAACTCCAGCTCATAACCGCGGTCATTTTTCATAATATCCGATACGCTCAGTGACTTAAAAGGCGAAATAACCGCCATTATAAGCACCAAAGCCCCAGCAAGCTGTACACATCGCCCCGCAGAATTTTGCGGTACAATTGCTTTTATGACAGAAACAATTATTGCCACTGCGCATATTCCGCCAACCCAGTCTTTTACAAGCTCCATTTTACTACTCCTCTATATTACACCTACCGCATACATACTGCTTAAAATTGACAAAAACATCAGCAGCGCGCAAGATGCAGACATCCCCAATACTATTCCAAAACTTCCTCCTATCCTTTCCACCAAATGTGTCAGTCGGCTTTCCGTCATCGGTGCAATAACCGTCGCGGACAATTTAAAGAGGAAGTAATTTACGCCTAGCGTAAGAAAAGGTGTTAAACATATAGATAAAATTGTCAGCATCCCGAACACACCAATGGCGTTTTTCATAATCGTTGCTCCTGCAATAACCGTTCCCGCCGCATCAGCTATTATGCCGCCGACAACTGGAACCGCACCGCTTATCGCAAACTTTGCAGTTTTAACACCTATTCCGTCACCCGCACCGGCAAGAATTCCAGATACACTCAAGTATGCAACAAATGCGGTCAGCGCAATTTTAAGCCCGCTCGAAACCAACCACTTAATAAAATCTGATATTTTACCCAGTGCACTGTTTTCAATTGCCGCATCCGCGCATGCCACAATGATATAGGCATAAACCAAAGGAAAAAACAAATTTTTAACAGCACTCACAAGTAAATCCGCAAAAAAGACCGTAGCAGTATACCTCGCCGTAGCAGCTAACGGTGTACCCGCAGCCGTAGCCGCCGCGCATAATGATGGAAGAAGAGTTTTGGAAAAAGCGTTTATCTCCTCTACCGCAGTCTGTCCCATACCGATAATCGTGTTGAAACTTCCGGTACATGCCGCAGTAATCGCAAGTGCTCCTGCAGTAACAACAAATTCAGGAAGCCTGCCGTTTTGTCCGCTCGCATATAACGGTATAACAATTCCGCACAGTGCAGCAATTACTAAAATCGCCGCCGCACTCTTGAGCCCACGGCGAAACACATTTTCAAACTCTCCGAAAAGACGGCCTTTAAGCTTTTTAAGTCCCCCATCAAGCGATAGGTTCTCTTCCACAGAAAAACCATCCTGAGCAGATTCAGGTACACTTTCCTCAAGCGCCCGAATATTTAGTGCATCGTATTGCCTATCAAAAAACGAATCATCCGCCGCATATGAACTTGCGCTAAAAAATATCGTGAAAGCAACTACTGCCAAAACAAACTTCATTATTTTTCATTCCCATCTAAATAGATGCGACCAATTCCATCACGCTCATGAGAAGCGGAAGCGAAATCACCACCGCTACCACGCATCCTGCAAACTCCACACAGGATGCTAATGCCGCACTGCCCGCGTCTCTACACACATCCGCAGAAATTTTGCTTACAACCGAAACCGCAACCGTTTTTATAAGTGGTGAAAAAACCGGTTTTATAACCCTTGTATATCCAGCCATATCATCTATAAATGATGTTATATTATTTACCGCGCCTATCACCGACCACATTATCACAGCTCCCGCGCAAATTAGCAAAACAACCGCTATTTCCGGCGCACTCTTTTTTATTGACAAAGCGGCTATCGCAGAAAGCACCGCCAATCCCGCACATTTAATTAAAACATCCATTTTTCTAAAATCCAAATGTACTCTTAACCAAATCAAATAATGCACTTATTTCACGTATAATTATCATTAAAACCACAATTAGTCCGGCAAGAGTTGTCATCATAGCCTGCTCTTCTCTGCCTGACCGTATCAAAAGTTGATTGAGTACGGATACCAAAATCCCTATCGCCGCTACTTTGAAAATTAAATCGACTTGCATATTCTCTCACCTATCCGGCATTGCCACAGAAGTATGTCTTAAATAAATACAATCACCAACGCTATCCCGCAAGCAACACCTAAACTTCCATATAACTTTCCTAATCTTCCTTTTTCACTCTCCGCAGCTTTAGCACGTCCCTCCAGCACCTTTCTCAAATGCTCAATCCTCGCCGCCTGTTCATTGGCATCATACCTTCCAAGCGTATTTCCCAAATCAAGCAAAACTTGCTTTTCCTGACCGGTAAGCTCCATATAATCCGCACGACCGAGTGCACTGCTCCACGCACTGTAAAAGCTTATATCTGCCTGTTTATTGCATATTTCCATACATTCATCAAAGAACGTTTTTATAGGCTCTTTAACGCTTTTTTTGCATTTTATCATAAGCTCATTTACAGGTGTCAATAAAAATTTAATTTCAGAATGCATCATATCCAATACACTCATCCACGCATTGAGCACATTTATCCTTAACGTCAGTCGATTTGCCGCAGATATTCCTATAGCCGCACTTCCGCTGCAAATCATGATTGCGCCAATCATTTTAAGCATTTACTTTTCATCTCCTGGAATTTTCTTATCTCAACCGCTCTATACGATATGTATGTTCACGCCCATTTCTTTCAAGCACAACAGCATATTTAAATATCTCCTGCTCCATAAGGCTTCTATATAAATTCCTTTTAAAAAGAGACTCTACATCTTCGCCGTGCGCTGTAGCCAATAAGCCTACACCGCAGTTTGATGCATACTCAATCGCATGCACATCCTCCTGCGCGGTTATCTCATCAACCGCGAGTATTTGTGGTGACATTGATCTCAGCATAAGCATCATTGCCCCCGCCTTGTTTACCCCTTCCATAACATCTGTCTGTTTTCCCACGTCAAACTGAGGAACACCTCTGTACTTAGCCGCAATTTCACCGCGTTCATCAGCCACTGCAATTCTGAAGTTAACACTGAGAATACGTATTAAATCCCTGAGCATCGTGGTCTTTCCATACCCCGGTGGCGATACGATAAGCGTATTTTGAAACACACCACCAATAACCAAATCAGGTGCCAATTTTTCAGCTATCCCCGGAAACTCCTTGGCAATTCTCACCGATACCGAGGATATATCTTTTATAAAAGTAAGTTCTTTATTCTTTAAAACCCCGGTTCCGCAAAGACCTATTCTGTGTCCCCCGGAAACGGTTATAAACCCGTTTTTTATACTATCTGCCGCTGAATGTACCGAGCCACCGGTCGCAAGCTCTAACACCGCATTTAATTCTTCATGACGCACAGGGCTTTCACTTGCAATCTCCACCTCTCCCGAAGGAAGAAGCACCGTCATCCGCTGTCCCGACCTCAGCCTGAATTCCTCCGCCTGCTCTTTAAGGTTTCCGTCTATCTGCATTACCTGACCACGAAAGCGCGGGGGTAAAAACTGAACCGCCTGTCCAAACCGTTTTTGTAAATCATTTTTCTTTCTCATAATTGTTTCCTCCATCATTTGTGTTGCTACATCTTATGAGAGAGCATATCCTTTTAGAACAAAAACTATCATATGATGTCCGGAATGTGGTTGCTCACGCGTTTTTTTACTCAACAAAAAATCGGCCGCGATTTAAAAATCACAGCCGATTTTTCACTATCCTCTTTTGAATTTTATTCTACCCGGGTGTATCTTGTCCACGACCCACTCAACAAACAGCTTTTCATGGTCTTTTGACTCAAAACTCCGCTTAGGAAAATAAAAAGCTTTATTGCGCGTAAGAAACATAAAATAACAATCCTTAACTTCTACGACTTTATATACATCGTCCCATTCAAGCTTCAACTCACCGCTTTGTGCCTGTTGAATTATTCCTTCGTCATTTAACGTAAGTGTCAGCAAATCCGATACGTTTGACATAGCGTATATTCTTGATGCACGCCAGTTTATGTATAACCGTATAGCAAAATACACAATCACGCATCCCGCAACCGCAACTGTCGCAAGAAGCGGCACAGACCACGCAAGCAAGCGCATAAACACAAAGCAAACAAAAAAACCTCCTGCCAAAGAACCGATAAGGGTAGAAGCTTTTGTTTGAAGCTTGCATAGGCTTTTATAATCGTGAAGTGTCAAATCAGTCTTAAAAACCATGGTTTCCATTTAATTAACCCGCCTTTCCAAATTTTCTTTTATACTCTCGCAAAGCATGTGCGGGTTTGCACGGCCACCGCTTTTGCGCATACACTGACCGGTCAGGAACCCAAACGCATTCTTTTTACCCGCCATATAATCGCTTACAGCTTGAGGATTCTCCTCAATAACCTGCGCTACAAGTTTATCTATCTGCGCCCTATCGCTTAGCTGGCAAAGTCCAAGCTTTTCAATAGCCTCCCCCGCACTTCCGCCGTTTTCAAATAAATATACCACCGCGCGTTTTCCGGCAGATACGCTTATTTCGGAAGTCTCAATAGCTTTTACAACCTCAGCAAAGCTCTCCACCGTCAATCCCGACTCTGCTATCTCTATTTTACTTTCATTGACGCAGCTTTGCACCTGACTAATGATTAAATTAGCGGTAGTTTCCTCGGAAGCTCCAAACTCAATGCACTTATCGAAAAATCTCGCAGTTTTTGGGTTTGCACTTATCTGCGCCGCAGTAGCTTCCGGCACGTTCATTTCATTTATATATCTCATCCGCTTTGCTATTTCAAACTCCGGCAGCAATGCTTTGATTTGCTTTTTCTCTTCATTTGATATTTCAATAACCGGAATATCCGGCTCAGGGAAATACCTGTAATCCGCTGAATTTTCCTTGCTTCGCAGAAGAAAGCTTTCCCGCTTCTCATCATCCCATCTGCGAGTCTGCTGCTCTACCTTTCCGCCGGCTTTTAAAATTTCTGTCTGTCTCTTTATCTCATACCTTATCGCGCGCTCAGCACCAGAAAAGGTATTTACATTTTTCATCTCCACCCGCGGCATCAGCTCATTGCATCCATCTTCTCGAAGTGATACGTTGACATCGCATCTCAGAGAACCCTCCTGCATACGGCAATCGGATATACCTAAATACATAAGCATTGTTTTAAGTGCATCCAAAAACGCACGCGCCTGCTCGGGTGAGTGAAAAATCGGTTGTGTAACTATTTCTATTAGCGGCACACCACAGCGGTTATAGTCAATCAGCGTCTCACCACTCGGTAAGTGTATAAGCTTTCCGGCATCTTCTTCAATATGTATCTGTCGTATAGCGGCGCGTTTTACCTCACCTTCAAAAAAATACTCAAACTCACCGTCGGTACAGAGAGGAAGCGCAAACTGCGAAATCTGATATCCCTTAGGCAAATCCGGGTAAAAATAGTTTTTACGGCTCTGTACGGTTTTGCTTGCAATTTTCGCATTCATCGCTGCACCCGCAAGCATAGCAAACTCTACAGCCTTTTTATTTAGGCTGGGCAGCGCACCCGGCATACCTGTACAAACCGGACAGCAACGCGAATTAGGCTCCCCACCAAACTCATTGCGGCACGTGCAGTACATCTTGGTCTCCGTGTCAAGCTCAGCATGAACCTCAAGGCCTATCACCGGTTGAAAACTCACAGCACATCACCGCCTTTAATCTGACTTTCAAGAAAGCGCGCAAGACTTATAAGTTTAGAGTCCATGCCGTGTCGCGCCATAATCTGCACGCCTATCGGAAGCCCTTCACAGTTATACCCTATTGGTATCGAAATTGCCGGGCATCCGGTCAGGTTTGCAATTACCGTATAATAATCGCTTTCATACATCGATGCCGGTTTTTTAGTAAGCTCACCTAATTTAGGTGCAGCAGTCTTGCATACCGGCGAAATAAAGAAGTCGCACTCATCTTTAAACATTTCATCGAAGTCACGTCTTAGCTTTTCGCGTGCAAGCTCTGCCTTTTGGTAGTACTGCAAATAATATCCCTCAGAGAGTGCAAACGTTCCAAGCAAAATGCGGCGTTTGACCTCGTCACCAAATCCGCGACTGCGCGCTGATTTTATCATTTCACCAATGTTCTTGCAACCTTCTATCTTAAGGCCGTATTTAATTCCGTCAAACCTGGCTAAGTTGGACGAAGCCTCTGCGGACGAGAGAATATAATACATAGGCAATAAATGCTCAGTCATCGGAACATCGACACTAACCGGCTTTGCCCCGCCATTTTCAAGCGCATTTATTGCACGCTTAACCCCCGCTTGAACCGCGCTGTCTGCCGCCCCATTATAAGCGTCGCATACCCCTATTTTTATATCGCTTATCGAAAGCTTTTCATCTTCAAAAATATGTATTTCGCGCGAGGTCTGATCCCGGTCATCCTTCCCATATATAACTTGTGCGATCCTCGCGGTTGTTTCTGCATCCTTAGCCAAAATTCCTATCTGGTCCATGGACGAGGCAAACGCAATAAGCCCGAATCTGGAAACCGCACCGTAGCTTGGCTTAAGACCTATCACGCCACAATAAGCCGCAGGCTGACGCACCGAACCGCCCGTATCACTGCCGAGTGCCGCAGGAACAATCCCTGCCGCTACAGCCGACGCAGAGCCGCTGGATGAGCCACCCGCCGCATATCCGTCCTTACAAGGGTTTACAACATGCCCAAAAGCCGAGTTCTCGCCGGTAGACCCCATGCCGAATTCATCCATATTGGTTTTGCCTATAATAACCGCTCCGGCTTTTTGCAAAAGCTCCACTGCATGAGCATCGTAATCAGGGTTAAACCCACTGAGGATGCGTGACGCACAAGTAGTTTTCATTTGAGCTGTACAGATATTATCCTTTACAGCTATCGGCATACCACTAAGTGGCAACCCCTCGACTATATTAATTTCTCTTGCCACTTCATTTACGCTTAAAAACGCATTCAGCCGTTTATTCTCGCGCTCTATTTTATCAAGAGCCTCGCATACCGAGTAATCTTTTTTCACAGCCTACACCCCTTTTATACGAGGCACGCATATCCCCTCAGCAAAGGCAGGTACTTTACTCGGCCTATCACTTCTTACTTCATCTTCTCTCAGATTTCCGAGCGTCACTTTAAAGCTGACATCCAACTCTTCCACCTGAAGTTTTGACAGGCTGTCCGCCATAGAAATCATATCACGTATATCCGCTTCAAGCTTCAGGGCATCGTCAAGCTCAAGGTATGCAAGTTCTGCCGAGTGCTTTAATACTTCCTTCATGGAAACTACATCTCCTCAGTCATCTCAATAAACTCCTGCTCGCTCAAAACGGTAACCCCGAGTTCCTGAGCCTTGCGCAGTTTAGAGCCCGCGGCTTCACCTGCAACCACATATGTGGTTTTCTTTGAAACCGATGACGCGGTTTTTCCGCCGAGTCTTTCTATTCGCTCGCTCGCCTGGTCGCGAGTAAAGTTTTCAAGTGTTCCTGTCAATACAAAAACCTTATCCGCCAAACGGTTATCGCTTATTACGACTTGGCTTTCCATATTAACCCTCGCCTTGCGAAGCTTTTCAATCAAAGCTTTGGAATTTGAAAGTTCAAACCATTTTTGCAAGCTTTCTGCTGTAGCTTCGCCTACATCAAAAATTGAAATGAGTTCTTCTTTAGATGCAGCTTCAAGAGCGTCAAGCGTTTTAAAATGCTTTGCAAGCACTTTTGCCGCCTTCTGCCCGACATGCCGAATACCCAAGCCGAATATAAGGCGAGACAAATCGTTTCCGCGGCTTTTGTCAATCGCGTTAATTAGATTATCCGCTGACTTTTCACCCATTCTCTCAATCTCTGCCACCTGTTCACGCTTGAGCGTATATAAGTCTGCTGCATCGGATATTAATTTTTGATTTATAAGGACTTCGACTATCGCGGGTCCCAATCCCTCAATATCCATTGCATCTCGTGAGGCAAAATGGATTACATTCCTTATAAGCTGTGCCGGACAAGCAGAGTTCGGGCAACGCACTGCCGCCTCATCATCATCGCTATAGACCGGTGCAGAGCATACCGGGCAAACCGCCGGCATATCAAACGCTACAGCATCCGCGGGACGCTTTTCCAAGACGACTCCGCAAATTTCCGGGATAATATCCCCGGCTTTCTGCACAATCACAGTATCGCCTATCATTATATTCTTCTCGCGTATAAAATCGCGGTTATGAAGCGTCGCTCGGCTTACGGTTACGCCCGCTAAATGAACCGGTTCAAGCACAGCATTGGGAGTTAAAACTCCCGTCCGCCCGACCTGAATAACTATATCCTTGAGCACGGTTTCCTTCTGCTCAGGCGGGTATTTGTATGCCGCCGCCCATTTGGGAAATTTAGCGGTACGCCCGAGTCGTGCACGTTCTGCAAAGTTATTGACCTTTACAACAGCTCCGTCAATTTCAAACGGCAGCTCTCCTCGCAGTTCACCCAATCGTTTAATTTCCCCGAAAACATCTTCAATATTATAAAAGGTATTATACTCAGGGCTTACTTTAAAGCCCAAGGTTTTTAAGTAGTCAAGAGATTCTCCATGGTTTTCCTGCAAAATCCCGCCCTGCTGCAATTGCAAATTAAATACAATTATATCAAGCTCGCGTTCTGCGGCAATTTTAGGGTCAAGCTGGCGCAATGAGCCCGCTGCCGCATTGCGCGGGTTTTTTAGAAGTGGCTGCTCCTCAAGCTCGCGCTGTATATTTATCTTTTCAAAAACCTCGCGAGGCATAAAAACCTCTCCACGGACAATAAGACGCTCGGGAGCATTTTTTATGCTGAGCGGTACACTTCTTATAGTTTTTATATTACTGGTTACCACCTCGCCGGTCACACCGTCTCCACGCGTTACACCGCGAACCAATTTACCGTTTTCATACTCTATAGCCACAGATAAACCGTCTATCTTAAGCTCGACAATATACTCCGGGTTATCTATTACCTCGCGCACACGCTCATCAAATGCCTGCAACTCCTCATATGAAAACACATCTTGAAGGCTATCCATAATTACCGGATGCGCATAACTTTCAAAAGAGTCAAGTGCGGTTCCTCCCACGCGTTGAGTTGGAGAATCTTCACTTACAAGCTCGGGGTGCGCGGCTTCAAGCTCCTTTAATCTGCGCATGAGCATATCATATTCAAAATCCGAAATCATCGGGTTATCATTGACATAGTAATCTATATTGTGCCGGTTTATCATCTCACGAAGCTCATTTATTTCACGTATCATATTATCCATACTTCCACCGCTCTCTTCTACTTGTAGGTAAAATAAAATAGCTACATCTATTATACCAAATTAAATCCATTCATAAAAGTGTTTAACTAATTTTTTCACAATATGCATATTATTTGCATAAACTTATAATAATGACTGCAAAGGGTATTGCGCCCAATTTGTGCTGAGAAGGTGGTAGCTATGCACAGCCATATTCGCAAAAAAATTTTAAAAACGCGACCTAAAGCCCGGAGTAGGCAAAGTACCTCTCGCCCGCTTATAAAGCTTGCAATGCTTTTTATCATCATAATAATTGCTTTGCTGTACATATTCCACGCTCGCTTTAAGCCCGCAATACGCATATATGCAGAACATCAGGCCCAAAATGCAGTACACCAAATAATAAATTCACAGTTAGAAAAAGCTCTGAGCTCCGGAGGTATATCATATCAAAGCTTTGTAAACTTAGAAAAAGACAGTAACGGTCGTATATGCGCTATAACAACTGATATGTCTGCTATGAACACATTTAAAGCACAAGTTACGGATGCCATTTTAAAAGAAAATGCAGATATGCCGCCATTTGAGTTAAAAATCCCGGCAGGTGTCCTTCTCGGAAACGAATATTTTGCCGGGCACGGCCCCAATATTCCTATAAAAATACTGCCGTTTTCCTCAATAAAAACCTCATACTCAAACTCATTTACCTCTGCGGGAATAAACCAGACCAGGCATCAAATAATGATGAATTTCACAGCATCAGTAAATATGCTTTTTCCGGGTTTTAGCGAAAACATGACCGTCACGACGGATATATGCGTGGCAGAAACCGTAATCGTCGGTGCTACTCCTCAGTTTTTCGCCGGATTGCAGGATAGAACAACTTTTGCAGATTACAGCTCAATATCTGATTAAAAAAGAGAAGATACCTTTGTTTTGTATCTCCTCTTTTTTCACTGCAGCTTATTAAGACCGTTTAAATAATTCCTCAATTATTCCTGCAACTGACTCCATTGTTCCTTCAGAAAACGGATTCTTAAGTTCTGCACCTAAGGTAAGTGCTGCCAGACCGAAGCGAACATATTTTGATTCTAAAATGTTCATATACTTCTCAAATGCCAGGTCAAAATTCGTCTTTGAGATTTCCCAAATCTGAAGCGAAACCGCACTGGAAAGAGCGTATTCTATCATATAAAACGGAACTTCATAGACATGTGTTGCGTTGCTCCAGACCAACCCCTTAAGATAAGCTTGGTGCGCGCTCGAAGAATATTTTCCAAAATACTCCTCATCTATTTTTCTGTATAGCTTATTTCGCGCTTCGGGAGACATATTGGGGTTCTTATAAACCTCTGTCTGAAATTCATCGAGCATGCAACTGTCAATTATCTGGGCAAGGAAATTATAAATCACATATTTTTCCGCATTCTTTGCATTGCCTCCAAAAAACTCATCATACCTCTTTGCAAGCAAAAGCTCCATCGCGGTTGATGCGGTTTCCGCTACATCCAGCGGGATGTTATCCGTCGGGTTCTTTCCGTACCAACGGAAATTCTGGAACACGTGACCGAATTCATGCGAAAACGTGCTTAAACCCTCATATCCGCCCTCACCTTTTATATACATGAACGGCATTTCATATTGGTTAAAATACACGGTAAATGCCCCGGGCGATTTATTTTCTCTGTTATCTGAATCTATCATATCGTATTTTACGATATAATCAATTGCCTGTCGCGTCTGCGGGGACAAGTCTCTCATGACTTCTTTTATTATTTCTATATAATTGGTATTGTCACCAAGAAACGACATATCCGGAAATTCATATTCATTTTCCTCAATATCCGGATAAATCATAGCATACTGAGCGTGGCGAATATCATTGTAGAGCGGCACTAAGTATTTTTTTACGTCATCACGAAATGCACGGATGTTATCTTCGTAATATCCATATGCCGCATCATAGTAGTTAGCGCAATTATAATATTTGGCTATTTCAGTACGCACTTTAACAAGCTTATCGAAAATACTGTTAAAGACGCTTTCTTTCTCTACGTAGTAATCAAGCCCCAACTGTCTGAGTTCAGCCTTCTCCGAATACATAGCCTGGTAAAGAGAGTATTTACTACCTTCAAATGAAATAGACGGCGAATTATACAAATCGCTAAACTCACTTACATACTCGGTTTCTCGGTTGAACAAGTCTAAAATTTTCTGCTCCATAGGTGCTGACGGCGGGAGTAAATTTTCAAATTTAATCCCGATTTTTTCGCAGACCGCGTCTCTGTCCGGTGCGGATTTAAGGGCATTATACTGAGCGATATATATTTCCGTCAGTGCTTTTTGCGCCTGTGGGATTTTTGCATACTCAGCCTTGTACTCAGCACTTGTTACATCGCGCTTTACATTTATGCTTGCCATGGTTACAGCCGTGTTTATTCCCAACTGAAGCTTTGTAAGCTCACTGAAAATTTCTGCTTTGCGTTTTGTATCTGCACTATTGAATTCTGAAATCAGAGCATCCTTTTGTGCAATAAGGTCGGTTTTGGCAAGCGAAGGATATGAAATATCCGAAAACTTTACACCTTTGCGGTTCGGTGCAATCTCAAGTGCAGTTGACGATGCTGCCGCCATTATCTCGAAATACGCCCAATGTGATGCCTTCAGGTCAGAAAATTTCTGTTTTTCTACCTGAATTTTAACATCCATTCCCACTGCTTTATTTATCATTTTCACGGCTTCAGCGCGTGTTAGATACGAGTTTGGTCGGAAAGTGCCGTCCCCATATCCGCCGATAAACTTCTTTTCCGAAAGAGCAGCTATACTGCCCTCAGCCCAGTGTCCGCTGATATCCTTGAAAGCCTTGGTCTTTTTCCCTGCAACATTTATTTTCATTGCACGTGCAACTATGGTTGCAAACTCAGCTCGTGTAAGACCCCTGTTCGGTTTAAAAACATTTCCTGCATATCCGTTTATTATCCCGGCATCACTTAGCGTGGAAATCGCACTGTATCCCCAAAAGCTCTGCGGAACATCGGAAAAGCTTTTCCCGCTCTGCCCTTTTAATTGCAAATCAAGAACGTAGTAGAGCATCTTCGCACCCTGGGCACGTGTGAGTACACTGTCCGGGCGAACCGTTCCGTCCTCGAATCCGTTTATATATCTAAAATAATTTCTGTCACTGTCCTGCCTGAAGCCGACACCTGCCGCATTTGCGCCAAGTGACATCAGCATGGAAAGAATCACCGCAACAGCAGTTATCCTCTTTAAATTTCCTCTCATTTTCCACTCCTTATGGCTATTACTTTCTAATATTTTTTCTATTCATCTTTTTTACATCTACCGGCAAAAGCGGATTAGTTTGTGATGCATATGCATACGTTTCAGTTGCCATTTCCTTTTTACGCAAGCGGTTCTCACTTGCCTCTTTAATTATTGCATATATAACCGCGAAGAGCGGCACTCCGATTATCATGCCTACAAATCCCATAAGTCCGCCAAACACAGTCACCGCAAAGATTACCCAAAACGCAGAGAGACCTGTTGATTCGCCGAGTATTTTCGGTCCGATGATATTACCGTCTATCTGCTGGAGTACGATTATAAATATTGTAAACCACAGTGACTTTACAGGGTCAACAAACAGCAGAAGGAAGATTGACGGTATTGCACCGATAAACGGTCCGAAATATGGGATAACATTTGTCACACATACGAGCACGCTTATAAGAAGTGCAAATGGCATGTTGAGTATTGTCATTCCAATATAGCATATAACGCCTATGATGAGCGAGTCGATTATCTTTCCGATTATAAATCCGCTGAACACAAAATTTGCAGTATTTGCAAGTCCCAGCATACGTTCAACCGCGCTGTTGGGCAAAAACGCATACAACAGCTTTTTAAGCTGGGCGAAAAATGTTTCCTTTGATATCCAAACATATACCGCAATAACAAAGCCTATAAAGACATTGACTATTGTAGAGGTTATTGAAATTGTTGTACTTATGGTCGTATTTATAATTCCGCTGAACGAATCGGAAAGCATCCCCATAAATCCACGAATGAGGTCTTCAATATAGCTCATCATATTTTCAATTATTGGAAGGAATGTGTCACTGTTTTTAAAGTTTGAAATAAAGCTTACTATTATATCACGAACATTCGCAGCATACACGGTTATCTGAGATATGATATTGGCAACGCTTAGAGCAAGCTGAGGAATAATAAGGCCGATTAAAAAGCCGATTAAAAGTAAGCTCACAATCAATGTGCAGCACACACCCGCATATCTGCAAGCCTTACGTGACATTCGTTTACGGCTTATCCACGGAAAAAATTTTTTCTCAAACCAATTTAGGATAGGATTGAATATATACGCAAAGGAAAAGCCGTAAACAAACGGTACAAGCAGATTAAAAACAACCTGCAGTATATCCCTGAAATATGAAAAATTATTAAGCACCTGATACAGTAATACGCCTATCACCAAAACAATGAGAGTATATGCAGCTATAGTTGTATACTTTTTATTCCATTCTATTTTCATTATCTATGTCCTTTCTCAAGCCGTGGTTTAAGCAAATGTCGTTATTATCTATAATACATCAATTTCACTTTGATTTCAATAAAATCATGAAATTAGTTATTTTAATGAAAAAATTTACAGCAGAAGATTTCTTTATGTAATGCTCGACAAAATTTGACTTGCCCCCTTTTTTTATTTTTTATTTGTGATATAATTATGTGCAATAACAATGGTTTGGAGGTATTATTTTGAAAAAGGTAAAAGGATTTTTAGCTCGTAAAAACATTGTATTCTCTGTTAAGCGTTATTTTATTGATGCGCTAAGTTCAATGGCAATTGGTCTGTTTTCCACTTTGATTATTGGTCTTATAATCCAGACACTAGGCGACCAGATTGCAAAATTTGCAGGTGATAATATAGTTTCTGCGATGCTCGTAGAACTCGGCAACACTGCAAAAGGTCTTATGGGTGCAGGAATAGGTGTAGCCGTTTCTTACAGTTTGGGTGCACCTCCGCTTGTAATGTTCTCCGGGGCAATAACAGGTATGCTCGGTGCGCAGTTCGGCGGCCCGGCAGGCGCGTTTGTTGCAGCAGCTATCGGATGTGAGTTTGGTAAAGCTGTATCAAAAGAAACCAAGGTTGACATCATCGTAACTCCCGCAGTTGTTTTGATAGTTGGTATGCTTGTTTCAAAAACACTTGGACCGTGTGTGGATTGGCTCATGAAGGGTCTTGGTCAAATCATCATGCAGGCAACCGAGCTTCAGCCTTTCTTTATGGGTATCATCGTGTCTGTTATTATGGGTGTGGTTCTCACCGCTCCTATCTCCAGCGCAGCACTTGCAATAATGCTCAATTTAAGCGGTCTGGCAGCAGGTGCAGCAACCGTCGGTTGCTCGGCTCAGATGATAGGTTTTGCAGTAATAAGCTGGCGTGAGAACAAGCTCGGCGGTTTTATCGCTCAAGGTATCGGAACTTCTATGCTTCAGGTTCCCAACATTGTAAAAAACTTCTGGATTCTACTGCCGCCTACGTTGGCATCCGCAGTTTTGGGTCCTGTCTCCACACTGGTGTTTAAAATGACGAACAACCCGGCGGGCGCAGGCATGGGCACAAGCGGTCTTGTAGGCCAGATAAATACATTTGTAGACATGGGCTTTAACGTACCGACTCTCCTCACAGTTCTTCTCCTGCATTTTATTTTACCCGCTATTCTCTCATACCTCTTCTATTTGCCACTTAAGAAAATTGGCAAGATAAAAGATGGTGACATGAAGTTAGATTTGTAATTATTGTTTTATGCCACTCAGTCAAACTTTTAGACTGGGCGGCATTTTTGTTGTTGGTAGACTATATATTTCATATTAAGTAAAAATTCATTTCGAATTCAAAAAATATTCACATAAATCTGCTATAATATGATAGAAAAATCAAACTGGAGGTTGTTATATGGAAAATGTACCTGTTGCAGCATTAAAAAGAAAGAAAAAGAAGATTAAATTGATTGTTTTTATTCTCCTTGTTTTAGCGGCAATAATTGCGTCAGTATTATTTATGAAAAGGATATTTTCAAGCGAAGATACGAAGCTTATTATCACCCCCTACTCAGTAGAGCGTGGGGATATAACCACTGTCATAAGCAGCACCGGCACAATAGAGCCTATTGAGCAGTATGATATATCCTCAATTGCACGTGGCGACGTAGTCGCAGATTACATAACCGTTGGTCAGCAGGTCAACGAAGGAGACCTGTTATATGAGGTAGACTCTACTGAGGCTCAAAATGATATTGAGAAAGCACGAATTTCTCTTCAGAAGCAGCAACTTTCATACCAGCAAACGGTTGAGAGTATCGAAAATTTAACTGTTACCGCGCCGATAAACGGTACCATAACAAATATGTACGTATCTAACGGTGACAATGTTCAGACAAACGGTAAAATCTGCGACATTGTAAATTCAGTTACAATGTCTATAACACTCCCTTTCCTCATCGAGGATGCGCAAAGCCTATATTCCGGCCAGACGGCTTACATAACTTTGGATACAACTGACGAAACAATTGAGGGCTCTGTAAAGCGAATCGCTACCGGCTCATATTCCACATCTACCGGCGCTATCGTAGCGGATGTGGAAATCATCTTCCACAACCCGGGCGCGGTTAAAGACGGCGATGTGGCAACAGTCGTTGCCGGCGGCTTTGCTTGTAACCAAGCCGGAACAATAAAATACGGTGACCAAATAACTGTCGTCGCAAAAACCTCCGGTGAGGTCAGCAACCTGACATTAGGCGCAGGTGACGCGGTGGACGCAAATGAGGTTATTTTAAAGCTAATAAATACCTCATCAAACACAAATGCACGTTCAAGCGAGCTTTCCATACGCGATGCGGAATTGGCACTTGATAACAAAATAGAAGCTCTTGATGAATATATGATAACCTCTCCCATCACCGGAACTGTCATAGACAAAACCGCAAAACTCGGAGATGCCCTTGACGGAAACAAGAGCGCAATGGCTATCGTCGCTGATATGTCAAAGGTAACTTTTACAATGAGCATTGATGAGCTTGATATCAAAAATATATCCGTAGGTCAGGAAGTAATTGTAACCGCAGATGCACTTCCCGACCAAAGTTTCACCGGTTATGTTAGCAATGTTAGCATTATCGGAACGACCGGCAGCGGTGTTACAACTTATCCGGTAGATGTAATCATTGAGGAATATGAAGGGCTTCTCCCCGGCATGAATGTAAATGCGGATATTATTTCCGAACAGGCAACCGACGTATTAAAAATCCCGGTCAATGCAGTTTCGCGCGGTAATTTGGTACTGGTTACCGAAGAGTATGCAAAAAACATTGGCGCAGTGAAGATGGAAATACCAAGGCGCGACAACAAAAAGTCCGATAAAGATAAATCAAGCGACACGCCTGAGCGTCCGTCAGATGATATACCTGAGTCCCCGAACGCACATAATACAGACACTGTTCAAATTATAGAAATGCCGAACACTCCGGATGGACACGTATGGATTCGCGTAAGTATAGGAAAATCCAATGAGGATTACGTGGAGGTAACCTCTGGACTCACTGAGGATGCCGAGGTATTCGTAATCTCCACCAAGCAGGCAAAAGAAGCTTCCTCAAATACTGGAGGCGGTATGGCTGCAATCGCGAATGCTCACTCCTCCGGCATGGGCAACATGCGTCCCGGTGGTATGGGAGGCATAGGCGGTATGCCTTCAGGAGGCATGGGCGGTATATCCGGAGGCGGTATGAGATGATAGAATTCCGAGACATATATAAAATTTACAACGAAGGCGAAGGCGAAAATGAAGTCCGTGCGGTAGACGGCGTATCGTTTACCATAGAAAAGGGCGAATTTGTCGCAATAGTCGGAAAGTCCGGCTCGGGAAAGTCCACATGCATGAATATAATAGGTGCGCTTGACGTGCCTACCTACGGTACATATCTTTTAAACGGCGAAAACGTTGGCGAGCTTTCAGACAACCAGCTTGCGGAAATTCGCAACAAAATGCTCGGCTTTATTTTCCAGCAATACAACCTTATTCCCAAATTAAACGTATTGGAAAATGTGGAGCTTCCGCTGATATATTCAGGTCTCGCCGCAGACGAGAGAATAAAGCGCGCGTTGGAGTCCCTTGAACGCGTTGGACTTAAAGACCGTGCACATCACATGCCGAGCCAGCTTTCAGGCGGTCAGCAGCAGCGCGTTTCAATCGCGCGTGCACTTGCGGGCAATCCGTCCGTAATCCTTGCAGACGAGCCTACCGGCGCTTTAGATTCCAAGACCGGGCGCGATGTACTCAACTTCTTAAAAGAACTGAATAACCAAGGCAACACAATTGTTCTTATAACGCACGATAACGGCATCGCATCGGAAGCCAAACGCATTATTCGCATTCAGGACGGAAAGGTCGTCTATGACGGGCCTGCTGAGCAGGCGGGGTTACACATATGAAATTCACTCAAGCATTCCGCCTTGCTTTAAAGAGCATGTCTGCAAGCAAAATGAGAGCCTTTCTTACGATGCTTGGCATAATAATAGGTGTTGCCGCGGTAATTATGCTTACAAGCATAGTGGGCGGTTTCTCAAACACTATGACTGATTCATTCGAGTCACTTGGAACAAATCTTATAACTGTTACCCTCAGAGGACGCGCAGGTAATATTCCGATAGACCCTGACGATGTATTTGATTTCTGCTCCGAAAACAGAGACCTTATAAGCTATGTTTCACCGTCGGTAACCTCAAGTGTTCTTGCCAAATACGGCTCAACGAATCTTACCACGACCGCATACGGCGTAAGCGAAGATTACCAGCAAATAAAAAGCTATGAGCTTTCAAGTGGCAGATTTATAAGCTATATGGACACGGTTTCCAGGAGCAAGGTGTGTGTTATCGGCTCATATATTGCAAATGAATTATTTGCGGGAGCATCACCCATAGGAAAGGACATAAAAGTAAACGGCGAGGGGCATACAATTGTCGGCGTGCTTTCTGAAAAGCAAGGCAGTTCCGAGGGCTCAGGGGATGACATGATAATAATTCCCTACACTTCTGCCACGCGCCTTACGCGCAACGGAATAATTACAAGCTACTCAATAAACGCGCGTGATAAAAGTAACGTCGCAGCTACGCTCGCCGCTATAGAAGATTATCTGTTTTCTGTATTTGAGGACGAGGATGTATATTCGGTGTTCAGCATGGATGAAGCACTTGATAAAATAAATGAGCTGACCGGCATGCTCACTATGGTGCTCGTAGGTATTGCCGCCATTTCCCTGCTCGTCGGCGGTATCGGCATTATGAACATCATGCTCGTTTCAGTAACCGAGCGCACACGTGAAATCGGTATACGCAAGGCACTTGGTGGCAAGCGCCGCGATATTCTACTGCAGTTTATAATCGAAGCCGCCACTACAAGCGGTCTCGGTGGTGTTATGGGGATAATCTTTGGCTGTGTATGCGCTTTCTTTTTAGCAAAGTTAATAGGCATAAGTGCGGCTTTCTCTCCCGGTTCAATCGGGGTTGCATTTTCAGTATCCGTAATTATAGGAATAACGTTCGGCTACTTCCCCGCAGCTAAAGCAGCAAAACTAAATCCAATCGAAGCCCTGCGCTACGACTAATTAAATTTGCACCGGTAATATAACAGAAAGGGTTGATTAAAGTGAAAAAGAGAATTTTTTCATTGTTTCTTGCAGTTGCAATGATGCTCTCAATTGCGCCGACTTCATCTGCTGCACTTGCACCGGACCATGATGAGATTTTTAAAATTCTGAATGTTTTAGGTTGGATGACTCCCAATGCACAGGGTAATTTCTACGGTTCTACAGATGTAACACGTGCAGCTCTTGCAAAAATCATTATTACAAGCTCATCCACATATCGTGCAACGGTTTCCACTACTCAAAAAACTTCTCCTTTTAAGGATGTTAAATACACATTCTGGGGCGCTCCGTACATAAGCGCTGTCGCTCAAGCCGGACTCATGTACGGCTACTCGGACGGCAGCTTTCGCCCAAACAAAGGTGTTCTTTACGAAGAAGCCGTGACCGCTATTCTCCGCGTATTGGGATATGGTGACAGTGACTACATTGGAAGCTACCCTACCGGTCAGCTTGCCTTTGCAAACGACTTAGAGCTTACAGATGGGATAAGCGCAACGCGCGGACAAATCATATCACGTTATGATATGTCACGCCTTTTGTATAATGCACTGTCTGTTCCCGCAAAGACGAGTGGCGGTAAAATTTACGCAGAGACCTTAGGTTATAGCCGCTCAACTGAAATGCTAAGACTTAATGACTTTGTTAAGGACACGGTAAACGGACCTGTCACCTACTTAAATACCTCGATTGAAAGCCTTACAGGTCTTTCTAATCCGACTGTGTATATAAACGGAAGCAACAGTACATTAAGCGCAATCAAAGCATACGACGTTATTTATTACAGCAAACAGAGTAATACAATCTGGGTATACACGCAAAAGGCTACCGGCATACTTGAAGCAATTACACCGAATAAGGAATCCCCCTCTTCCGTAATAATCGGCGGTAAGACATATTCACTTGATTATTCAAAAGCCAGAACCGCATTCGGGTTGGACGGCTTAGAAACCGGAACGCTTGTAACCGCGCTTTTGGATAAGGACGGAAAGATTTACGACGCTTATGAGGCAGATAAGCTCTACTCTACTCAACTTGGTATAGTAACTAAGGCGGATACAAAGCAAGTAACACTAAGTGGTGGAATAGTAGAAACGCGTTATTACATAACAGTTCTTCTGATAAATGGAAATGAGGTTGAAATTGAGCGCGACACAAACTCATCCTCTATGCTCGGAAAGGCGGTTGAAATAAACTACCGCGACGGCAGTGTCACCCCACACAATTATTCATCCTTGTCAGCACTTTCCTCCATATCCGGAACAATTAATTCAGAAACTCTCCTTTGGGGCACAAAAACAATACTTTCAAAAGATATAAAGATACTTGAGATTGACGAATACGGAAACTATACTACGCTAACCTTAAACCGACTTAACGGTGTGTATTTGAAAGGCTCACAAGTCGCCCTATATTCAAAAAACTCTACCGGAGCCATTGACGGTCTTATCCTTAAAAACGTATGCGGAGACACAGCCGAATTCGGTCACGTTACATCTTCAAACGTTGTAAGCAGCGGCGGCATGCCGGTAGGGATAAATTATACGTACACGCTCACAACCGGTTCAGGCTCTGGCACGATAGCAGAAATGCTCCCAAGCGCAGATAAAGGTCCTGCCGCATTCTATTTTAAAAATGGGCAATTGCAGGAAATCCGAAATTTAACACGTATATCCGGTAGGATAAATACATTAAATTACTCATATCTCGAAACCTCCACCGGCGCAAAACACCGCATCTCCCCCTCAGTTATCGTTTATAAAGTTGTTTCAGGGACAAGGACACTCACAACAATAGACGAAGCAGTATCCGGAAACTGGAGTTTAGCCGCATACTATGATGAAGTTCAAAATGACGGCGGTATGGTACGAATGATTTACATTGAGTCAAAATAAAATACAATAAAGAAATGACCTGCGCGGATAATTTTCGCACAGGTCATTTCTTTATTATTCAGCTATTACGTCGGCTTCAGAAACCGGTGATACGGTTTCTTCATAGTCACGATAACGCTCCATACCCGAACCTGCCGGGATAAGCTTACCAATGATTACATTTTCTTTCAAGCCGAGCAGCGGGTCAATCTTGCCCTTAATCGCTGCATCCGTGAGAACGCGTGTGGTCTCCTGGAAGGATGCTGCAGACAAGAAAGAATCCGTTGCAAGAGATGCCTTTGTAATACCAAGGAGAATCGGGATGAAGGTCGCTTCGCGCAGGTTTTCCTCCCCTGCTTCAATGCGTGCTTTGATTTTGTCATTAGCTTCTTCAAACTCAAAGACATCAATCATTGCACCAGTGAGAAGGTCAGTATCACCCGGATCATCTACGCGCAGCTTGCGCATCATCTGACGTACAATAACCTCGATATGGCGGTCGTTGATATCAACGCCCTGCTGACGGTAAACACGCTGTACTTCCTGAATCAGGTAGTTCTGAACCGCAGAGACACCGCGAATACGCAGTACGTCATGCGGGTTGAGTGCACCTTCGGTAAGCTCGCTGCCCGCCTCTACCAAATCGCCCTCGCGTACTTTGAGTACAGCGCCGAACGGAATCGGGTAATTGCGAACATCGCCTTCCTTTTCATTGGTAACAATAATGGTACGCGGTGCATTCTTCTTAATCTCATCAAAGCTTACTACGCCGGAGATTTCGCTGAGTATAGAAACCTTCTTCGGCTTTCTGCCCTCGAAGAGTTCTTCAACACGCGGAAGGCCCTGAGTAATATCGCCACCTGCGACACCACCTGTATGGAAGGTACGCATGGTAAGCTGTGTACCGGGCTCACCGATTGACTGAGCTGCAATAATACCTACAGACTCGCCGATATTTACCGTGTCGCTCGTAGCAAGGTTTGCACCGTAGCAGTGTGAACATACGCCGTAGCGCGAGCGGCACTTGAGAACGCTTCTGATTTTTGCGCGTGTGATACCCGCGGCAAGGATGCGCTTAACGTCTGCATCCTCCATCATGCGGTCAGTATCCATTACAAGGTTTCCGTCAGCATCGTAAAGCGGCTCTGCCAGGTAACGGCCATTCAAACGATCGCTAAACGGCTCAATGGTCTGGTTTCCGTCTTTAATCTCGTATACTTCGATACCATCATGCGTTCCGCAGTCAATATCACGGATGATGACATCCTGTGAAACGTCAACCAGACGACGTGTAAGGTAACCCGAGTCCGCAGTACGCAGCGCGGTATCAGCAAGACCTTTACGCGCACCACGAGAAGAAATGAAGTACTCAAGTACGGACAGACCTTCGCGGAAGTTAGCCTTAATCGGGATTTCGATGGTCTTACCGGAGGTGTTCGCCATAAGGCCACGCATACCTGCGAGCTGACGAATCTGGTTCATGGAACCACGAGCACCGGAATGAGCCATCATGAATATCGGATTGTACTTGTCAAGAGCTTTCTCAAGAGCATTGGTAACGTCTTTTGTGGTCTTGGTCCACTCTTCAACGACTAAGCGATAACGCTCGTCATCGGTAATAAATCCGCGTTTGAACTGCTTTTCAATATCGGTAATGCGCTTCTCAGTAGCTGAAATATACTCGTATTTCTCCTTCGGAATAACCATGTCAGAAACAGAGATGGTTATAGCGCCCTGAGTGGAGTACTTAAAGCCAAGTGCCTTAAGCTTATCAAGAAGCTCTGCAGTTCTTGTAAAGCCATGCTTGTTGATTGACTTTTCAATAATTTTTCCGAGTTCTTTCTTTGTAACAAGGAAAGAAACCTCAAGGTCAAATGCATGTTCAGGGTCGTTGCGGTCAACAAATCCCAAATCCTGCGGAATAGGCTCATTGAATATGAGTCGTCCTGCAGTACAGTTGATGATTCCGGACTTCATAACGCCGTCAATCTCACGTGTAACGCGCATTTTTATCGGAGAATGAATTCCGATAATCTTATCGTTAAGTGCGAGAAGAACCTCATCATAATCACGGAATACCTTTCCGGTTCCTGCCTCTTCACGCTCAATAGTCAGGTAGTATGAACCCAAAACCATGTCCTGAGACGGAACAGTTACAGGATGACCGTCCTGCGGTTTAAGCAGGTTGTTAGCCGAGAGCATAAGGAATCTTGCTTCAGCCTGAGCCTCGGCAGAGAGCGGTACGTGAACTGCCATCTGGTCGCCGTCAAAGTCAGCGTTATATGCAGTACATACCAGCGGATGGAGCTTTAGGGCTCTTCCTTCTACCAGCACCGGCTCAAATGCCTGAATACCCAAGCGGTGAAGTGTCGGAGCACGGTTTAAGAGAACCGGATGCTCTTTAATAACAGTTTCCAGAGCATCCCAAACTTCCGGCTTCTGGCGCTCAACCATTTTCTTCGCGCTCTTTATATTATTAGCGTGGTTGGATTCAACCAACTTTTTCATTACAAAGGGTTTAAAGAGCTCAATCGCCATTTCCTTCGGCAGACCGCACTGATAAATCTTAAGCTCAGGACCAACAACGATAACCGAACGTCCTGAATAGTCAACACGCTTACCCAAGAGGTTCTGGCGGAAACGGCCCTGTTTACCCTTAAGTAAATCAGAAAGTGACTTAAGCGCACGGTTGTTAGGCCCGGTTACCGGACGACCGCGACGGCCGTTATCTATAAGTGCGTCAACCGCTTCCTGAAGCATACGCTTTTCATTGCGCACTATAATATCAGGTGCATTGAGTGCCAACAGACGTTTGAGACGGTTGTTACGGTTGATAACGCGGCGATAGAGGTCGTTAAGGTCACTTGTCGCGAAACGGCCACCGTCAAGTTGAACCATAGGACGCAGTTCAGGCGGAATAACCGGAACCTGAGTCATAATCATCCACTCAGGACGGTTTCCTGATGCGCGGAACGACTCAACTACTTCTAAGCGCTTAATAATGCGCAGTTTTTTCTGACCTGATGCATCGCGCAGCTCATTGCGAAGCTCTTCGCTCAGCTTATCAAGGTCTAACTCTTTGAGGAGTTCATATATTGCTTCAGCACCCATGCCTGCGCGGAAATCATCCTCATACTTGAGAACCTGGTCGCGGTATTCTTTCTCGGTCAAAATCTGCTTCTTGGTAAGCGGAGTATTGCCCGGATCGATTACGATATAGGATGCAAAATACAAAACTTTTTCAAGCATTCTCGGTGACATATCAAGTATCAGGCCCATACGTGAAGGAATTCCCTTGAAATACCAGATATGCGATACCGGAGTTGCAAGGGTTATATGTCCCATGCGCTCACGGCGAACTTTTGCTTTGGTTACTTCAACACCGCAGCGGTCGCACACTTTGCCCTTGTAGCGAATCTTCTTATACTTTCCGCAATGGCATTCCCAATCCTTCATTGGACCAAAGATACGCTCGCAGAACAGTCCGTCCTTTTCGGGCTTTAATGTGCGGTAGTTAATAGTCTCCGGCTTGAGAACTTCGCCGTGTGACCATTCAAGAATCATATCCGGCGATGCCAAACCGATTTTTATTGCTTCAAAGGTCGTATAACTCATAAAAATCTGCCCTTTCCTTCCATTTTAGTTTACAATGTGTCTGCAAACAAATCCGCGTCATCCACAAATTCCGCGTCGTCTAAAGACTCTTCGTCCAGAGCATCATCGATAAGATCCAAATCCATGTCATCTGCCTCATCGTCGATCGGCTCGCCGTTTTCATCCTCAACGGTGTATCCGGCGCTGTCGAGATCTGTGTCCATTACATAGCTTTCATCATCGTGATGGAACTTGGCAAATGTATCGTCATCATCGTCGTCCTTAAGCTCAATTTCCTCCATGTCCTTATTGAGAACACGTACATCCAGGCACAGAGACTGAAGCTCTTTAACCAGAACCTTAAATGATTCCGGAACACCCGGTTGCGGAACATTGTGGCCTTTAACAATTGCCTCATAGGTCTTAACACGTCCCACGATATCGTCAGACTTAACTGTAAGAATTTCCTGAAGCGTATAAGCTGCGCCGTACGCTTCAAGTGCCCAAACTTCCATCTCACCGAAGCGCTGACCGCCAAACTGAGCTTTACCGCCCAACGGCTGCTGCGTTACAAGTGAGTATGGACCGGTTGAACGTGCGTGAATCTTATCATCGACCAAGTGGTGAAGCTTTAAGAAGTAAACATATCCGACCGTAACCGGATTGTCAAACGGAAGACCGGTACGTCCGTCATAGAGAACGCTCTTACCATCCGGGCTCAAGCCCGCCTTAACGAGTGTTTTTTCAATATCTTCCTCGTTTGCGCCGTCAAATACCGGTGTAGCAACCTTCCAGCCGAGGGTCTTTGCAGCGTAACCCAAGTGAACCTCAAGAACCTGACCGATATTCATACGTGACGGAACACCCAACGGGTTAAGAACTATATCCAGCGGAGTGCCATCCGGCAAAAACGGCATATCCTCCTGCGGCAGAATGCGTGAAACAACACCCTTGTTACCGTGGCGACCTGCCATCTTATCACCAATGGAAATCTTTCTCTTACGTGCAATGTAGCAGCGAACTACCATATTTACACCCGGGCTGAGCTCATCACCGTTTGCGCGGGTAAACACCTTAACATCGACAATAATACCGCTCTCTCCGTGCGGTACGCGCAGAGAAGTATCGCGAACCTCACGTGCTTTTTCACCGAATATAGCACGCAATAAGCGCTCTTCCGCGGTAAGCTCGGTTTCGCCCTTCGGAGTTACCTTACCGACGAGTATATCGCCGGAGCGAACCTCAGCACCGATACGTATAATTCCGCGCTCATCCAAATCGCGCAGAGCATCTTCGCCGACGTTGGGGATGTCACGCGTAATCTCTTCACAGCCGAGCTTGGTATCACGTGCTTCGGTTTCGTATTCTTCAATATGGATGGATGAATAAACATCATCACGGACAAGGCGCTCATTGAGAAGAACCGCGTCCTCGTAGTTATATCCTTCCCAGTTCATATAACCGACAAGAACATTTCGTCCGAGAGAGATTTCACCCTCGCATGTAGACGGACCGTCAGCAATAACGTCGCCGTCTTTTACCCTGTCGCCAGCCAAAACGATCGGGCGCTGATTGATACAAGTGCCCTGGTTAGAGCGCAGGAACTTCGTCAGATGATAACGGCGAGTCTCACCGTCATCATGCTTTATAACAATTTCGTTTGCGGATACCGCGGTAACCAGACCGTCTCCCTCAGCGAGCACGCATACACCTGAGTCAACCGCGATTTTATGCTCCATACCGGTTGCAACAACAGGAGCCTCCGGTACAAGAAGCGGAACAGCCTGGCGCTGCATGTTCGAGCCCATCAGCGCGCGGTTTGCGTCGTCGTTTTCAAGGAACGGAATCATAGATGTAGCGATTGAGAACATCATACGCGGAGATACGTCAATATAATCAACGCGGTTGCGGTCAACCTCAATAATCTCTTCGCGCATACGGCATGTTACACGCTCAGCCTTGATGCGGCCTTCTTCGTCAAGCGGCTCATTAGCCTGAGCAACAATAAACTCATCCTCAACGTCAGCCGTCATATAACGAACCTCGTCAGTAACCTTGCCGGTTTCCTTATCAATACGGCGATAAGGTGCCTCGATAAATCCATACTCGTTAATTCTTGCGAATGTAGACAAGTATGAAATCAAGCCGATGTTCGGACCTTCAGGTGTCTCAATCGGGCACATACGACCATAGTGGCTATAGTGAACGTCACGAACCTCAAAGCTTGCGCGCTCACGTGACAGACCACCCGGACCAAGTGCTGACATGCGGCGCTTGTGGGTAATCTCTGCCAGCGGGTTGGTCTGATCCATAAACTGGCTGAGCGGTGAAGATCCAAAGAATTCCTTAATCGCCGCGGTTACCGGGCGAATGTTTATAAGTGACTGCGGGGTGACAACATCCAAATCCTGAATGGTCATGCGCTCACGAATTACGCGCTCCATACGTGCAAAGCCGATACGGAACTGATTCTGGAGAAGCTCACCTACTGAACGCAGACGGCGGTTTCCGAGATGGTCAATATCATCCGTTGTTCCAACACCGTTTGCAAGGCAGTTGAGGTAGTTAATAGATGAGAAAATATCATCAATAATGATGTGCTTCGGAATAAGATCATCAATGCGCTCCATAATCTTTTCCTTAAGCTCATCGCCTGAGAATTCAGCCATGATTTCCTGAAGAACTGAGAACCGAACTTTTTCTTTAATTCCAAGCTCAGCTTCCGGGTCGAAGGAAACAAAATCCTTCATATTAACCATGCCATTGCCGAAGACCTTTACCGCCTTGTCGTTTACGTTGAGGACTACCTCGTTTACGCCGCGGGATGCAAGCTCCTGCGCACGTTCACGAGTGAGAGTCTCACCCTCGTCAGCAATAATTTCGCCGGTAGTGGGGTCAACAACCGGAAGCATAAGGGTCTTCCCTGCAATACGAGTTGCAATGTTAAGCTTCTTATTATATTTATAGCGACCTACACTTGACAGGTCATATCTGCGTGCATCAAAGAAAAGGTTGTTAATGAGTGTCTTAGCACCATCGATTGTAGGCGGTTCACCCGGACGCAGGCGCTTATAGATTTCTATAAGTGCTTCGTCAACAGTTTTGGAAGTATCCTTTTCAAGAGTTGCAACAATGCGCTCATCATCTCCGAACAGCTCACGAATCTGCTCGTCGGTTGCAACACCGAGCGCACGAATGAACGACGTAACCGGAAGCTTGCGGTTTTTATCAATTCTTATATAGAAGATGTCATTTAAGTCAGTTTCATACTCAAGCCACGCTCCGCGATAAGGAATAACGGTAGAGCTGTAGATTGCAAAATCCGACTTGTCCATCTTAGCTTCAAAATAAATTCCGGGAGAGCGGACGATCTGTGAAACAATGACGCGTTCAGCACCGTTGATTACAAAGGTGCCTGTGCGTGTCATTATCGGGAAATCTCCCATGAAGATTTCCTGCTCTTTAATCTCCTCGGTCTCTTTGTTACGTAAACGCACCTTTACCTTGAGCGGAGCTGCATAAGTTGCATCGCGCTCTTTGCATTCCTCTACGGAATACTTGGGCGTATTCTCCAAAGTGTAGTCAACAAAGCTGAGCTCTAAATTACCAGAGTAATCGGTAATAGCATCAACATCGGTGAACACTTCTTTGAGTCCTGTCTCCAAAAACCACTTGTATGAATTCTTCTGAATTTCAATGAGGTTTGGCATTTCCAGGATTTCGCGAATACGCGCATAGCTTTTTCGCACGGTTCTGCCGTATTGGACGTCGTTGAACATAAAATTCATCACTCCCGTTTATGTTGTTTGTCATCGACATTTTACGTAAGTTATGTTTACTTCTCCAAGCCATGGCACACGCGGCTCGGTTGGATATTTCGACTCCCCCCCGCTTGTAATCACCAATAACTGGTGTTATACTATGAAAGAAGAATAGTCTACTTTTCCATTATTATTGAGCTTATATTTTATCATTTTTAAACCACATATGTCAACATATATGCAAATTTTCAGCACCTTGCACTATTGCAAGGGCATTTTTTTATCTTTTTTGTGAAAACAAAACACCGAATCGCGTCATATTTTGCGATTCGGTGTTTTTTATTTACCATTTTATACCCAAAAGCTCAGTTGCATTGCGATAAAGAATCTTCTCTCTTTCACTGTCTGACAGTTTAAGCTGTAAAAATGACTGCAATTCTCTTTCGGGATTTCCAAGAGGATAATCAGAACCGAAGAGAACCCTATCCACACCATACTGTGAGATATAATACATGGTTTCTTCTCGGCTTTGAAACATCATACTGCTGGATACATCCACGTAGCAATCCGTGTCCTTTAAATTTTCAAGAGCCTCCTCAAAAAGAGACCATCCGCCAAAATGCGCAGCAATTACCGTAAGCCTTGGGAACATTTCAAGTATACGCTTAATCTTCCTCGGATGCGAATAATCGTATCGCGGGTCACCGCTGTGGAAAATCACCGGTATATCCCCCTGTATCATGTCGTACATCGGAAACAGTCGCTCATCGTCTATAGAGAATCCCTGCGTGTCCGGATGCATCTTTATACCGCGCAGTCCCAAAGCTTTTATATTATCCACCTCATCGCATATACCTTCCATCCCTGCGTGAACGGTTCCGAAGCCATAGTACTCCTCATGCGCTGCAACCTCAGATGAAACAAACAAATTTATGTTCTTTACCTGGTCTGGCCTAATTGCAACCGGGAGTATCAAAAACTTTTCAATCCCTGCTCGCTTTCCCACTTCAAGCAGTTCCTTTGAAGTACCAATCAAATCCGACGGCATATTATAAAACTCCCGAACACTCACCGCGGCTTTTTCAGCTATACGCTCCGGATAAATATGTGTATGAAAATCAAATACTTTCATTAGTATATCCCCTGTCATTGTAAATGGGAGCCGCATGCGCGACTCCCCCCAAAGCTTTTCTTTATTAAGTATAACACAATATTTGCAAATATGTCAATTCTTCTGCACATCAACACTTCAAGCCTTCACTTGCTTTTTAGCATCGTTTCTGCACCTTAGAAAATATATTCCCACCGATGCCATATTGAAAACCTCACAGAGGATACCACCGAGTGTAAAGTTAACTACATTGTAAATAAGCCATGACGGTGATGCGAATGCAACCTGGAAATATCTTATATGTTTTGCATTTCCCTTATACATGAATACCGTCATAAAAATCAATCCCAAAAATGTCAGGGATGACAAAAAAATCTGCAACCAGTCTCCCGCAAGAAGACTTACCGAATAGGCAAAGCACAGGGTAAAGAGTGCATTTATAACAAATACCTTCCATAGCTTTTTGCCATTTTTTGAAAGCAACGTTCCACGCACCAAACTTGTTAAGTTAAACAGTGCTCCCGGAATTGCCCCAATGAGAAAATAGTTCATCGAAAACAACAGTCCACTCAAAGCCTGCATTAAAAAAAGATACTTGTTCTTTTTGCACTGAAACGAGAGTACAGCAACCGTGCACGCAATTATTCCTATAGTCTGAGCAATTATTTCTTTCATCTTATATTCCTTAATAAATATTCCATAACATTTTCAAAGGAACTCATTTGAACTAATGAGTTCCTTTGAATTATCCACTTTATTTTGTTCCGAAAATGCGACCGCCAACATCACCAAAGCCCGGAGTGATGAACGCGTCATCAGTAAGTCCGTCATCCACGCTTGCGCAGAATATTTCAACGTCCGGATGAGTCTGCTGCACCTTCTCAATACCCTGCGGCGATGCAATTATAGTCATGAGCTTTACGGTCTTTTTAGTGTAATTCTTCACGACATCAATCGCTGCACATGCAGAGCCGCCGGTGGCAAGTGCCGGTTCAAGAACAAGCACGTCACGCTCGTCAATATCCTCAGGCATCTTGCAATAGTATTCAACCGGTGCGAGAGTGGTCGGGTCTCTGTAAAGTCCAATATGGCCTACTTTTACAGTTGGCATGAGCTCAATCATTCCGTCAACCATTCCCAAGCCTGCACGAAGGATAGGTACAATCGCAAGCTTTTTACCGGATATAACCTTAGTTTTTGCAACCGCTACCGGAGTTTCAATTTCAACCTCTTTAAGCGGAAGGTCACGTGTAGCCTCATAGCACATGAGCATAGCAATCTCAGAAATCACCTCTCGGAATTCCTTTACTCCGGTGGTTTTATCCCTGATAATCGAAAGCTTGTGCTGAATAAGCGGATGCTCCATTATAACTGTCTTTTTCATTTTCATATCCTCCTTAATTAGTCTTCAAGTGCTCCGGGTCCGTCTTTTTCAATCTTCATTATCATATCTACGCGGTTTGCATGTCTTCCACCCTCTGCAGGTGTTGAAATAAACAGGTCACACAACTCCGTTGCAAGCCCTGAGCCGATAACGCGTGCACCCAGGCAAAGAACATTTGCATCATTGTGCAAACGAGTGTATTTGGCGCTAAAATGCTCGCTGACAACCGCCGCACGTATTCCTTTCACCTTGTTTGCCGCCATAGACATTCCTATACCGGTTCCGCAAACCAGAATTCCGAACTTGCACTCACCGTTTGCAACATTCTCAGAAACCTTTGCAGCAAACTTTGGATAATCACAACGTTCTTCATTATAAGCTCCGCAATCAACAACCTCATGACCGTTTTCAATAAGATGAGCTTTAAGCTCTTCTTTCATGCAGAATCCTGCACTGTCTGCACCTATTGCAATTTTCATAACACAAATAACCTCACTTAATCTTTATTTTTCATTTTCGCAAGGCGCTCACGTTCCGCCTGCGGAAGTCTCAAATAATATATTTCAAGTTTCTCCGGCGGTACACCTTCCATGTTCCGCGCGGCACGTGCAACACCGCATGCGCGTGGAAAACGCTGTGCACTATCCGGCAAAGCCGCGACTATCCCGAGCTTTTTGCACTCATTATAGCACATCTCAGCTCCGTCTCCAAGCAGAAGTATCCGCTCTTCTTCACTCTCAAGCTCTTCTAAAAGAGCAGATAGCGCAATCGCACGGTCCTTGCAAATGCGTGTTATCACTCCGTCTTTACACCTAAAAACAGCATTGTACACCTGCCCTGCTCGCGCGTCCATAACCGGGCAAATAACACCCTCAAAAAAGCTTGCCTGATATGCCATAGCCTCAAGCGTTGAAACACCGCATACCGGTATTCTGGTAGCCCACGAGAGACCTTTCGCCACAGATATACCAATTCTCAATCCGGTAAACGAGCCCGGCCCTGCCGCGACCGCTATCTTATCTATACCATCAAGCTTTTCGCCGCAAGTTTTAAGCATATTTTCAAGCATCGGCATAACCGTCTTTGAATGGGTAAGCCCATTATTTTGAAAAGCTTCTGCTACAAGTTTTCCGTCGCACTCAACGCACACGGACGCTGCAATAGCAGATGACTCAATCGCTAAAATCTTCATCTGTCATACACCCACGTGTTTCTATTGTTATTTCGCGCCATTCTGCATCTTCGCAGTTTAAGCAAATAGATATTTTCACATCCCAAGAAAAAGTTTCCTCCGCGCGTTCGAACCATTCTATAACGCAAACGCCGCCGCGCGTCAGGTACTCCTCAAAGCCTATGTCATACAATTCTTCGCCGTCTGACAGGCGGTATAAATCAAAGTGGAAAAGAGGTGTCTTTGCAGGGTATTCATTTACAATAGCGTAGGTAGGGCTTGTAACTCTGCCTTTAAATCCCATTCCGCGTGCTATGCCTCGCATCATCGCGGTCTTCCCCGCTCCCATACCTCCGTACATAGCGACAACGCATCCCGCTCTAAGGCGCGCTCCCAACCGCTCGCCTAACGCTTCCGTTTCCGCTTCAGAACATGATATAAACTTAAGCATCAGAACAGACCGCTGATTTCACCGGTTGTATTTATATCAATCCGCTCAGCAGCCGGAGTTTTGGGGAGCCCCGGCATGGTCATAATATCGCCTGCAAGCGCGACGACAAATCCCGCACCCGCACTCAATCTTATCTGACGGATGTTTATCACAAAATCCGTAGGCCGTCCGAGGAGCTTTGCATCATCTGAGAGCGAGTACTGCGTTTTTGCAATACATACCGGGAAATGAGCATAGCCCATACTTTCGATATTTGCTATCATACGCTCGGCAGCCGGAGAATATGATACACCCTTTGCGCCGTATATCTTCCCGGCTATAACCGCAATTTTAGATTTTATGGAGAGTGAGCTGTCATAGAGCGGCGCAAAATCTGCCTGAGCCGAATCCGCAACCTCAATAACCTTTTGGGCAAGCTCAATGCCGCCTTCTCCACCCTTTGCAAACACTTCGCTGAGTGCATATTCAGCGCCCAGCTCTTTGCAGGTATTTTCAATAAACTCAAGCTCTGCCGCGGTATCATCGGCAAATCTGTTTATCGCGACCACCACCGGCACATTATACTGTTTTAAATTCTCAATATGCGCGCGCAGATTGGAAATGCCTGATTTAAGCGCATCCAAATTCTCAATTGCAAGTTCTGCCTTCGGCACGCCGCCGTTATATTTAAGAGCACGCACAGTCGCAACAAGGACGACACAATCAGGCTTAAGTCCCGCTTTGCGGCATTTGATGTCAAAAAACTTCTCAGCACCTAAGTCGGCACCGAATCCTGCTTCTGTGATAGTATAATCTGAAAGCTTGAGTGCAAGCTTAGTAGCTCTTACTGAGTTACAGCCATGTGCGATATTTGCAAACGGACCGCCGTGCATTATGCAGGGAGTCCCCTCAAGAGTCTGCACCAAGTTGGGTAAAACCGCCTCTTTCATAAGAGCCGCCATCGCGCCTTGTGCATTAATATCCTTTGCAAAAACCGGATTGTTATCGTAAGTATAGCCGACAAGGATTTCGCCAAAACGGCGCTTTAAGTCCTCCAAATCCTTTGCCAAGCATAAAATCGCCATAACTTCGCTGGCAACGGTTATCATAAATCCGTCCTCACGCACAACTCCGTTTGCTTTTCCGCCAAGTCCGACAATTACATTTCTAAGCGCGCGGTCATTCATATCAAGCACGCGGCGTATTTCAATCCTGCGCGGGTCAATACCCAATTCGTTCCCCTGCTGGATATGGTTATCCACCATAGCGCAGAGCAGATTGTTCGCACTGGTTATAGCGTGCATATCCCCGGTAAAGTGAAGGTTAATATCCTCCATCGGAACAACCTGTGCATATCCGCCACCTGCCGCTCCACCTTTTACTCCAAACACCGGTCCCAATGACGGTTCACGCAATGCAATAATAGCATTCTTGCCGATACGTCCCATAGCTTGGCCCAGACCTACGGTAGTTGTTGTTTTCCCCTCACCCGCAGGCGTAGGATTAATAGCCGTAACCAAGATAAGCTTGCCGTCCGGATTCTTTTCCACACGGCTTATAAGCTCTTCACTCATCTTCGCTTTATATTTTCCGTAAGGCACGAGCTCGTCGGCATCAACGCCAATTTTCTTAGCTATATCAGTTATAGGAAGCATTTTTGCACCCTGAGCTATTTCAATATCAGAAAGCATCTCTTTTCCTCCTGCCCACATTTTTCATACTTTAGTTAATTATAGCAGAACGCTTATATTTTGTCGATAGTTGTTAAAATAAAAGTGCATACAAATTAATTCTTATAAATTACTTTCTTACCAAATAAAAAACATGTTAAACCTATTGCTTACTTTAACATGTTTTTTCTATCTTTTAAATCGACCAGTCTATCGGGTCATAACCTGATAAAATAAGCTCCTGATTAGCTTTTATAAAGTGCCCGCAGCCGAAAAATCCGCGGCTTGCCGAAAGCGGGCTCGGGTGCGGAGCTTTAAAAATAATATGCTTTGGATTGGTTATAAGCTCTTCCTTTTCCCCTGCATTCTTGCCCCAAAGGAGAAATACTATCGGCTCATCACGTTCGTTTAAAAGCTCTATAACACGGTCGGTAAACCTCTCCCAGCCTTGTCCTCTGTGAGAATTAGCCTGTCCCGCACGCACGGTAAGCACAGCATTTAAAAGCAGTACCCCTTGCTTTGCCCACGGAATCAGGCACCCAGTGTTCGGAATCGGAGTCCCCAATTCTCTGTTAATTTCCTTAAACATATTTATAAGTGAGGGTGGCGCTTCTATACCCGGCTGAACCGAGAACGCCATTCCATGCGCCTGATTTGGTCCGTGATATGGGTCTTGCCCTAAGATAACCACTTTCACATCGCGGTAAGCCGTGTATTTAAGTGCATTAAAAATATCCCCCGCAGGCGGATATACCGTCGTGCTCGAATACTCTCTTTTAAGGAATTCACGCAGTTTTAAATAATAATCCTTTTCAAATTCATCTTTTAAAAGCTCATCCCAGTCATTCCCGAACGATACCATTCTCTCGCCCCTTTTTTTAAAGTAGGGCATGAACCCTTTTAGAGTTCATGCCCCATAATACATATCAAATGTTTTTTACTTTACCAAAGCCTTTGCGCGTGCAACTACATTCTCGACGGTAAAGCCGTACTTCTCAAACAGCTTTGCAGCAGGTGCGGATGCGCCGAAGTTGTCAATGGACATAACATCTCCGTCCATACCCACATAGCGGTGCCAGCCGAAGGAAGTAGCAGCTTCAACTGCAAGGCGAGTGCGGCAGTCTGCCGGAAGAACACTCTCTTTATATGCTTTATCCTGCATTTCAAAGAGTGCCATGGACGGCATACTTACAACGCGTGCATCAATGCCCGCAGCCTTAAGCTCTGCATGAGCCTTGTAAACAAGCTCAACCTCAGAACCGGATGCCATGAGAATAATATCCGGGTTAGCCTTTTCGGAATCAACAAGGATATATCCACCCTTGAGAGCTGCCTTGCCGGTCTCAGCATACTGCGGTAGATTCTGACGAGTAAGAGCAAGTGCAACCGGATGCTCCTTATTAGTAACAGCGTAGTACCAACCCGCTGCGGTTTCCTTACCGTCAGCCGGGCGGAAGTCGATAAATCCGGGGATGGAACGCATAGCAGCCAACTGCTCAATCGGCTGATGTGTAGGTCCGTCTTCACCTACGCCTATGCTGTCATGAGTGAAAATGTATGCAACCGGAAGTCCCATAAGGGCAGCCAGACGCATAGCCGGTTTCAGGTAATCAGAGAATACGAAGAAAGTAGCGCAGTATGGGATAACACCACCGTGTGCAGCCATAGCATTGCATATAGCGCCCATAGCGTGCTCACGTACGCCAAAGTGCAGATTGCTTCCTGCATAATCAGTCTTTGAGAAATCACCCATGCCGTTCATGTAGCTCTTATTTGACGGTGCAAGGTCAGCAGAGCCGCCGAACAGATTCGGAATAATATTTGCAAGACGATTAAGAACCTCACCTGAGGTTGCACGAGTAGCCATCGGCTTATCGTCAAAGCTCCAGAAATCGTCAGAATCGAGCGCTGCCATATCAACATCGCCTGACATCCACTTCTTCCACTCTGCAGCAAGCTCAGGCTCTGCCTTTTCATAAGCGGCAAACTTTTCAAGCCATGCATTCTCATTCTCATTAAGGCCGTCAACAACGTCCTTCATATGTGCACGCACATCGTCGCATACAACAAAGCTCTCAGCCGGCATACCCAAAGTCTCTTTAAGAGCCTTGAGGTTATCCTCACCCAACGGCTCGCCGTGAACCTTTGCAGTACCAGCATTAGGTGAACCGTAACCGATAACTGTTGTAATCTTAATAAGGGTCGGCTTGGAAGACTCAGCTTTTGCCACATCAATCGCCGCACAGATAGCATCAATGTCGTTTCCGTCCTCTACGCAGATTGTCTGCCAGCCGTATGACTCATAACGCTTGCAAACATCCTCGCAGAATGCAATATCAGTATTTCCCTCAATCGTGATAGAATTAGAATCGTATATAACAATAAGTTTTCCGAGACCCAGGGTTCCCGCAAGAGACGCTGCCTCACCGGAGATACCTTCCATCATGCAGCCATCACCACAGAGAGCATATGTATAATGGTCTACAATGTCATATCCAGGGCGGTTGAATTTAGCCGCCAGATGAGCTTCTGCCATTGCAAAGCCAACCGCGTTTGCGATACCCTGACCGAGCGGTCCAGTGGTAATTTCAATGCCGGTAGTGTGGCGATACTCAGGATGGCCAGGAGTCAGGCTATCCTGCTGACGGAAGTTCTTTAAATCCTCAATAGTCAGACCGTAGTCAAACAGATGCAGCAAGCTGTACATCAAAGATGAGCCGTGACCTGCAGAAAGGATAAAACGGTCTCTGTCTGCCCAAGCGGGGTTTTTAGGACTGTGCTTAAGCTGTTTTGCCCAAATAGCATATGCCATCGGAGCTACGCCGAGCGGCAGACCCGGGTGACCGGACTTTGCCTGCTGTACCATATCCGCAGACAGCGTGCGGATGGTATTGATTGTCTTTTGTTCAATAGCGTTCATTTTTCCACCTCGATAAAAAATTTAATTTTCCTTTGAAATATTATACACCACATTTTGAGATTTGTACATTCTTTTTTTGTTAAAATTTTGGCAAAACCAAAATATTATTTTAATGCGTAAAATAACTTAAGTATCTTTTGCATTTTCTTTATATGTGTTATACTATATTAATATAATCAAAATATCGATGGAGGTCGGGACATGGAAAGGCTAAAGAATATGTTTGGCAAAAAGCATCTAAATAGCACCGTATATATATTGACAATTGTATTTTCCATCCTTTTTATCGTAATCGGTAACCGAATTGCCTGCAGCGGTTCATGGTTTACCGAGCCGCAGGACAAGGACCTTCCTGAGAGCGTTCGTGCCCGCGTAGTCCAAATATCAGAGCGTAGCAGCGACTCTTACAGTATGGATGGTGTCACAACTGTTGACAGTGTCAGCATCACATTCACAGCAAAAGTTCTCTCAGGTGAGGACAAGGGTGAAATCTACACTGCAAATCAAACAAACGACTCTTTTATGGCAAGCACTGCAAAGGAAGTTGAAGTCGGAGACAAAATAGTTTTATACTACGACGAAAGCAGTACCGGGGACATTCCGTGGACCTTTGGCGAATACATACGCACCGACGCATTAATGCTCCTCGGAATTCTCTTTTTCCTATTCCTGCTTCTGTTCGGACGCAAAAAGGGATTCAACACAATAATCGCACTTGTTTTCACCGTACTTGCGGTATTTATAGTTTTCATTCCCTCAATTCTTTCAGGCTATAACATTTATCTTTGGTCATCAATAGTCGCAATTTTCATGATAGTTATGACTCTCCTCATAGTAAACGGACCGGACAGAAAGACTCTAGTATCCATGATAGGCTGTGCAAGTGGTGTTCTTTTAGCCGCACTCTTGACTGTAGCTATGGATAAAATTCTAAAACTCACCGGCATGATGGACGAAAACACAGTTTATCTTACGTTTCTTGACACTGCGTCCCCGATAAATCTGAAAGCAATAATTTTTGCAGCTATTATCTTGGGTGCGTTAGGTGCTATAATGGACGTTGCAATGTCCTTAGCTTCATCGCTTTATGAGCTCAGGCAAAAAGCTGAGGCTCCGTCATTCAAACTCCTTATGCATTCAGGAATGGAAATCGGAAAAGATATGATGGGAACAATGTCAAACACACTTGTTCTTGCCTACATAGGCAGTTCCCTCTCGGTTGTTCTTCTACTGATTGCGTACAACAATAACCTTATTGAGCTTCTCAACAAGGAAATGATAGTCGTCGAAATACTGCAAACCCTGGTCGGAAGCATTGCAATTTTATTTACTATCCCATTTACTTCTTTTATTGCATCGTTTGTATATATGCTGCCGTCACGAAATCACGAGGAGATATTTCACGAAGAACTAACTCAGGATGCTTTACAAGACATATCCAAAGAGAGGAGTTGGGATTATGATATGTGATACACATACTCACTCGATGTACTCCTTTGATGGGCATGACAGCATAGAAACCCTATGCCGCGCTGCTATATCAAACGGCGTAGATATTCTAACCGTAACCGACCATTCAGAAGCACTTTCCGGAGTTCCTCTCAACTCTGAAGAACAGGAAAGATGCTCAAACTCAGTCAAATTCGCAGAGGATGCCGCTCATATGTTTTCTCCAAAACTAACTGTTCTGCGCGGATGCGAGCTGGGTCAGCCACACATGAATCCGGAATACTCAAACGCTATACTTTCAAGCTTTGATTTTGACTATGTTATTGGCTCGATGCATTTTTTCCCGGGTAACATTGACTTGTACGATGTCACTTACACGCGCGAAAACTACAGAGAATACATGAATATGTATTTTGAAGAAACTCTTAAAATGCTCGACTTTGACGGTTATCAGACTTTAGGGCATATAGACTATATCACTCGCCTTTTGCACCATTGTTTTGACGGCACTCCAAACTATTTGGAATACCGTTTAGATGTTGAAAAAATCTTAAAACGTGTGGTGGAAAAAGGTCTTGCTTTAGAAGTAAACACCTCAAGTCTGAGGAAAAAAGGTGCACTTTCCATTGAAAAATGGATACTTGAGACGTTTATGAGTTTTGGCGGTGAACACGTAACCATAGGAAGTGACGCTCACCTGGCTTCAGACGTAGGAAGTGGCTTTAAAGAAGCATTTGACCTTATTGGAAAATGTGGATTTACGCATTACACTTATTTTGCAAATAAGGAACCCATATCGGTTCCTATACCCCGATAAAGGAGTTTTTTAATATGAAAAAGGAAATACTTGAACTTTTAGAAAAGGACTGCACACTTACGGCCGAGCAAATAGCCAGCATGGTAAACGCAGACGAAGAAGAAGTACGCCACCTTATCCGTGAATTTGAGGAAAACGGTGTCATCCTCGGATACCGCGCTATAATAGACTGGGATAAAACCGAATGCGAAGCTGCCACAGCTCTTATAGAAATCAAGGTAACACCTCAGCGCGGTCAGGGCTTTGAGCGCGTCGCTGAGCGCATTTGTCAATACTCGGAGGTCGAAAGCGTTTATCTGATGTCCGGTGGTTTTGACCTTACTGCGATAATAAAAGGAAAAACGCTAAAGCAGGTGGCACTGTTTGTCGCCGAAAAGTTAGCTCCGCTGGATGCGGTCAACGCAACCTCAACTCATTTCGTTTTAAATAAATTCAAGGATGCAGGTGTTCTGTTTTCAAAGGATCACGCTCCTCAGGAACGCATTCAAATTCTCTAAAAGAAAGGCAGCGTGATAGAAATGATTAATTACGACGAAAAATTATCCTCACGGTTAAAAAACATAAAGCCCTCCGGTATACGCAAATTCTTCGATTTGGTCGAGGACACCGAGGGTGTAATCTCTCTCGGCATAGGCGAGCCTGATTTCGTAACCCCATGGCATATACGCGATGCCGGCGGATACTCTCTTGAAAAAGGATATACCTACTATACCCCCAACGCAGGACTTACCGAACTTCGCAGTGAAATCTCAAAGTACTTAAATCGCCGATTTGGGCTTACCTATTCCCCGAAAGATGAAATTCTGGTAACCGTCGGTGGAAGCGAAGCGATAGACCTGACGGTGCGCGCGCTTATTGAACCCGGTGACGAGGTACTTATTCCCGAGCCATCCTTTGTATGCTATGACCCAATCACCGTCTTAGCTGGCGGTACCCCGGTCCCTATCCCCACATATAAGGAGGATAAATTCCGCCTTACGGCAGAGAATTTGGAAGCGGCAATCACTCCAAAATCCAAACTCCTGGTTTTACCTTATCCGTGCAATCCGACAGGTGCAATAATGCCGCGCGAACAGCTCGAGGCGATTGCCGAGGTTGTTATAAAGCATGATTTAATTGTCTTATCAGATGAAATTTATGCCGAGCTTACATATGATGCCCATCATGTCTCCCCCGCATCAATTCCCGGGATGCGTGAACGCACGGTTGTTGTAAACGGCTTTTCAAAGGCCTATGCAATGACCGGCTGGCGTTTGGGATATGCCTGTGCGCCGAAAGAGCTCATGGGAATAATGGTTAAAATTCACCAGTACGCGATTATGTCTGCTCCCACTACCGCTCAGTTTGCAGCGATTGAGGCAATGAAAAACGGAGATAATGACATACGTGAAATGCGTGAGGAATATGATCGCCGCCGCAGATTCGTGTGTGACCGCTTAAACAGCTTGGGTCTTACCTGCTTTGAACCGCAAGGCGCTTTCTATATTTTCCCATCCATTGAAAAAACCGGGCTCTCGTCCGAAGAATTTTGCGAGCGACTTATAAACACACGCAAGGTTGCAGTAATCCCAGGAAACGCTTTCGGTGAATGCGGCGAGGGTTTTGTACGCTGTTGTTATGCCTGCTCCATGCGCGACCTTGCTGAAGCATTGGCGCGAATTGAACACTTCCTTGAAGATTTAGGAATACATCGCACATAAAATTTTGAGGTTTTACAAATGAAACATTGTTTTAAGAAAGCATACGCAAAAATCAACTTAACATTGGATGTACTTGGCACGCGCGATGATGGATACCACGAGCTTTGCATGGTAATGCAGCAGGTTTCTCTTTGCGATACCGTCGCCGTGCGCATCGGCTGCCCATGGGAAGGTATACAGGTTATATCAAACTTAGGCTACCTGCCATGTGATGATCGAAATATAGCTTATAAAGCCGCCAAACTGTTTTTAGACGAAACCGGTCTTTCTTCATCTGTCGGCGGCATAAACATCGCCATGGAAAAGCGAATCCCGGTCTCAGCAGGGCTTGCCGGCGGAAGTTCTGACGGCGCTGCCGTACTTTCCGCACTAAATGAGTTGTGCGAGACCAACTTGAGCTTGGATGAGCTGTGTAAAATAGGTGTCAAGATAGGCGCCGATGTTCCATACTGCTTATGCGGCAATACTATGCTCGCATGCGGTGTTGGCGAAAAGCTATCCCCCCTTCCGCGTCTGCCTGAATGTTATATAGTTCTCTGCAAGCCGGGTTACGGAATGTCTACCCCAAAAGTATTCTCCGAGCTTGATGAGACCGAAATTCCTCGCCATCCGGACACAGAAGCCATGTTAAATGCTTTAAGCAAGGGGAATCTCAAAAATATTGCATCGCAGATGTACAACGTGCTCGAGCCTGTAGTCTCGGCATCAAAATCCGATATATCAGAAATTGAAAGGACTATGATTGCCGCTGGTGCTCTCGGCTCTATAATGAGCGGTAGCGGAAGCACAGTATTTGGAATCTTTGATAGTCCGGCTTTCGCTAAACGCGCATACTCTACTTTACGCAAGCACTATAAAGATACATTTTTTGCAAAATCCCTTTAAACAACACATATCTTGACAACCGAGGTCAAATTGAGTAGAATAGATATGTTTTGTTAGTTAAGAATAACATTATACAAATATACAAAGGAGCTGTATTGTAATGTCAGAAAACCAATCTTGTAGCCATGATTGCGGATCATGCTCTGCTAACTGTTCATCACGTGAGCAGTCCCCTACTGATTTTCGTGAAGCACCCCACGAATTGAGTAACATCCGCCGCGTTATAGGCGTAGTAAGCGGTAAGGGCGGCGTGGGTAAATCCCTTGTAACTTCCCTGCTCGCGGTTCTTTTAAACCGCCGTGGTAAGAAAACCGCTATTTTGGACGCGGATATAACCGGTCCCTCAATCCCTCAGATTTTCGGTCTTCACGACCGCGCTGTTGCTTCGGGAAACGCAATTTTGCCGGTGACCACAAAAACCGGAATTGATGTTATGTCCGTAAACCTATTGCTCGAGGACGAAAAACAGCCGGTTGTTTGGCGCGGTCCGGTTATTGCAGGAACAGTAAAACAGTTCTGGACAGATGTCATTTGGAAAGACGTTGACTATATGTTCGTCGATATGCCTCCCGGCACCGGCGATGTTCCTCTCACTGTATTCCAATCCCTGCCGGTTGACGGAATAGTTGTAGTCGCATCTCCGCAGGAACTTGTCAGCATGATAGTTTCCAAAGCAGTTAACATGGCAAAGATGATGAACATTCCGATTTTAGGTCTTGTCGAGAACATGAGCTATCTTGAGTGCCCAGATTGCTCGAAGAAAATAAGCATTTTTGGCGAAAGCCACATAGATGAAATCAGCCGTGAGTTCGGGCTTCCCGTACTCGCAAAAATTCCAATTGACCCGCAGCTTGCAAGCCTTTGCGACAAGGGTTCACTTGAGCTCTTTGACGCTGAATGGATGAACGAAGCGGCTGACAAAATTGAAAACTTATAATTTACACACAAAAAGTCTGTTCCTCATATGGAACAGACTTTTTATTTTGTCACAAATGCGAGCGAAAGTGTTATTGATAAATAAATATTTGAAATGTCAAGCGCAATCTTAATACTCCCAAACTTCTTTCCTAACTTATCTGCAACCGCCTTTACACACTTTAAATATTATTTATAATTTCTATTCACAAGTTATACCCTATGTACATAAAATGAATTGGAGTAATAATATGACTCTTATATTAAGCAATGGAGGTTTGTGCATAAATGAGACACTATAACTGTGCTAATTTTGCAGGTAGCGGATTTGAAAATCCCAACTGCCCCCATCCACCGGTTCAGTATTGCTGCACGGGACCAATAGGTCCGCGCGGTCCGCAAGGCCCGCAAGGTCCCCAAGGTGAACCCGGCCCCGTAGGCCCGATGGGTGCTCAAGGTCCTATCGGCGCAACCGGCATTGACGGCGCTACCGGTCCTACCGGCGCTACTGGCCCTACTGGTGCTACTGGTGCTACTGGTGCCGATGCTGCCATAACTCCCGCAGCCGCCGTGGCAGATTTGCCTGCAACCGCAACATTGGAAGATGTGATAACAACCGTGAACTCTCTTCTCGCATCTCTCCGCGCAGCAGGCTTTTTAAACGCATAAATTACAAAAACCGGGAAGGCGGAATATACCGTCCTCCCGGTTTTCATCGCTTGTTCTGACTACTGCACTTTCTCATTAAAGAATGCACTGACCGCCTTTTTTGTCATATATACATCCAGTTTTGAAACCACTTCAAACGGCGCATGCATACTCAGCACCGGAACTCCTGCGTCAATCGTATCAATGTTTCTCTCAGCCATATACATTGCAACGGTTCCTCCACCGCCTTGATCGACTTTGCCAAGCGCACCCATCTGCCATAACGCACCCGCATCGTCAAATATTCTGCGCATACGAGCTACAAGCTCTGCAGAAGCATCGCTTGCTCCACTCTTCCCTCGTGAACCCGTATACTTGCAAAGTGCGATACCGTAATTGAGCTTTGCCGCATTTCTAATGTCCAAAACTTCCGGGAAGTTCGGGTCAAAACCAACCGTAACATCAGCGGACAGACAACAAGACTTCTCATAGCATTCGCGAAGTGGCACGCCAAACGCCGCACATAAATCCTCCATAAAAGCATCAAAGTATTTACTCTTCATGCCGCTTACGCCTTCCGAGCCGATTTCCTCTTTGTCTGCGAGAACGCAAACGGCAGTCCGCTCGGGAGCATCAAGCTCCAAAAGCGCACAAAGTGCCGGGTATGCGCACACCCTGTCATCATGTCCGTACGCACCTATCATTGAGCGGTCAAACCCTAAATCCCTCGCCTTGAATGCAGGAACAATTGATAACTCAGCGGATAAGAAATCCTCTTCAACAATCCCATATTTTTCATTGAGAATCCTAAGCAGATTAAGCTTGACTGCGTCCGACTCACCTTCTGCTCCGCTTATCGGTTCACTTCCAACAAGCAAATTCAAATTCTCACCGGTAAATCCCTCTGATAATTTCTTTGACATTTGATCCTTGCCCAAATGCGGAAGCAGATCTGTTATTGTGAAAATCGGGTCATCCTCTTTATCTCCAACGGATACAGAAACCGTTTTACCACTCTTAAGCGCTATGACACCTCGAAGCTCAAGCGGAATTGCCGGCCACTGGTATTTCTTTATACCGCCGTAATAATGGGTTTTAAACATAGCAAACTCATTGTCCTGATACAGAGGATTTTGCTTTAAGTCAATCCGCGGCGCATCAATATGTGCCGCCGCTATATTTGCACCCGAGCTTACGTCCTTTGAACCTATAACTGCCAGTATAATGCTTTTGCCACGGTTATTTATATAAATTTTATCACCGCGCTTTAGTGCTTCGCCTCTTTTATACTCACGAAATCCTGCAGCTTTCGCTTCACAAATCGCTTGATTTACGCATTCACGCTCGGTTTTCCCTATATTCAAAAACGCCTTATACTCTTCACAAAACGAATTCATTTCCGCACGCTCAGCATCATTAATAACATCGTATCCGTTCTTGGGTTTACTGCTGAGTTTATTGCGGATTTCTTCAATTTTTGTATTCTTCTCACTCATTAGGCAATTTCATTCCTTCCATAATCTGTTGATATAAAAATTCGGCATGTTCATCCGCGCTGATTTCTCCGCCAGTGTCTATAATATAATCGCACCTTTCGCGGTAAAAAGACTCATCAGGCTGAGCATCAATTCTAAGAGCCGCTCTTGCCTCATCCAAATTATCGCGCTCCATTATGCGCTTTATTCTTAGATTTCGCGGTGCAATAACACCGACTGTCACATCGCATATGCTGTCAACCCGGCTTTCAAAAAGTGCCGCAGCATCTATAACTGTTATCTCAGAATTCCCGCGATAGCTGTCACCTATACGTCTTTCAATTTCTCTTACAACGTAACGGTGAGTAATATTATTTAAATCCTTCAGTGCCTCGGGATCAGAAAAAACCGTCTTCGCAAGCTTTCTCCTGTCTATCTTGTTTGATTCATCACGAGCGTGCGGAAACCTTTCTATTATTTCCTTTCGCATCACGACGCAACTTTCCAATAGCTCATGGTAAACCGCATCAGCATCAATACTGTTACCGGCTATACGCCCAAGAGCTTGCGACACAGTGGTCTTTCCGCTACCACTACCGCCTGTAACGCCGACTATAAGCATTATCTTTTCTCCCTTCAAACGGATTAAAGCTCAACTTTTTCAAAACCTGCAGCTTTCTCTAAGCGATTGACTATTGCCTGCTCTAATCCGTCCCCATTTTCCGGAACACGGGCATATATTATATCAATGTCACGACCGTCCAATCTGCGCAGTGCATCAAAAAGGCCGCGTGCCAAATCTTCCGGATTATCACTCGAAGCATAAACCTCAATCTCTACGCCTTCTGGAAGCCTTTTCTTGCTTTCCTCGCCGTAACACAAGAAAGAAATCTTTTTATCCTTTGATTGCTTTAGAAGGTAATCGTAAACCTTTTCTTCAGCGCCCTTTAAAATAACGACCGGAGCGCTCGGTGCATAATGGCGGTACTTCATTCCGGGCGCACGCACCTTTTCACCTTCTCCCACGTTCTGAGTGAGAGCGCGGTCCTCGTTTAACTCACCGAGAACTTCCCTAAGCTGAGCCGCGGTAATTCCGCCGGGCCTTAATAAAGTGGGCGGATTGGTCGTCAAATCAACGACGGTTGACTCAACACCGACACTGCACGCTCCGCCGTCAACAATAGCCGGAATTTTACCGTTTAAATCATCAATAACATGCTGAACGCACGTGGGGCTGGGCTTTCCGGAAGTATTGGCAGACGGCGCTGCCAGCGGAACACCGGCTGCGCGTATTATTGCCCTTGCAAATCTGCCGCGCGGGCAGCGTATTCCAACCGTATCCAAACCCGCAGTAACCGTTTCGGAAACCGTATCATTTTTCTTCATTATCATCGTAAGAGGTCCCGGCCAAAATGCGTTTGCCAGCTTATATGCGCTCTCGGGAACTGAATCACACAGCTTTTCCATGTCATAGACCTCGGAAATATGAACGATAAGCGGATTATCCTGCGGTCTTCCCTTTGCCTTAAAAATTTCGCTGACAGCTTTTTCATCAAGAGCATTTGCCGCAAGTCCGTACACGGTCTCTGTTGGTATCGCAACCACATTTCCCTCGCGCAAAAGCTTTCCTGCCTTATTTATTTTATCAATATCTTCAACAATACTTGAAACAGTTAAAATTTCAGTTTGCATTTTCGCATCTCCATTTCCGAAATTTTATGCACGCAGAACATCAGTGCAGATTTAATGCAGAGCTTTTTTATTCTTGCTCACTAGCACGAAGCTTTTCCGCTTGGTCTGCAGTCACTATCGCATCTATCATTTCATCCATATCGCCGTTTAAGAAATTCTCAAGCTTGTAGAGAGTAAGCCCTATGCGATGGTCGGTAACTCTTCCCTGTGGGTAATTATACGTACGTATTCTTTCGCTTCTATCGCCGGTTCCGACCTGGCTCTTACGCTCAGCAGCAATCTCATTTGCCTGCTGGGCACGCTGTATCTCGTAAATCTTGGAGCGTAAAATTTTAAACGCACGCTCGCGGTTTTTGTGCTGGCTGCGCTCGTCCTGGCATTCTACGACTATTCCCGTAGGTCTGTGCGTAAGACGAATCGCAGACTCGGTCTTATTTACGTGCTGACCACCTGCACCCGATGCACGGAATGTGTCTACATCAACATCGGACGGATTTAAATCAACCTCAACCTCTTCCGCTTCAGGAAGCACCGCAACCGTAACGGTAGAGGTGTGTATACGTCCGGAGGACTCGGTATCCGGTACACGCTGAACTCTGTGCACACCACTTTCAAATTTAAAGCGCGAATACGCACCGGAACCGGTTATTTCAAAGCTTATTTCCTTAATTCCGCCCAGCTCAGTTTCATTTATGTTTACTATTTCATGTTGCCAACGGCGTGACTCCGCATACATTGTATACATGCGATAAAGATTTGCCGCAAAGAGCGCGGCTTCCTCTCCACCCGCACCACCGCGGATTTCGACAATTACGTTCTTCTCATCGTTAGGGTCTGTGGGCAGAAGCAGAATCCTGAGTTCCTGCTCGAGGCGCTCCATATCCTCCTTTGCGCCCTGTAGCTCTTCCTGCGCAAGCTCTTTAAGCTCGGCATCCGTTTGCCCGCTGAGCAGCTCCTGAGCATCTGCAGAATTCTTTTCCGCTCTCTTATAATCCCTGTACGCCTCAACAATGGGAGTAAGTTCCTTTTGCTCTTTTAAAAGCTTTGCCGCAGCAGCAGGATCGTCATAAAGCGACGGCTGCGCAAGCTGCTCTTCAATTGAATTAAATTTTTCTTCAATAAACGCCAATTTTTCCAGCATAATATTACTATTCCCCTTATTTTAATAACTGTATATTATTTCTCTAATACAAAACCGCACGGCACGGCGCACAGCTTGTTTTCTCAACCTTAATCGGAAGGGCTGAAAGCTTCATTTTACGCTCCTCAGCTTTCTCCAGATTAACACACGGTGCAAGCATCAAAATATCCGCATCGTAAAACTCCGGGAAAAAGCCTTGCAAATTGTCCAAGTTCTCCCACCGCGGAGTATCACTTCCCAATATACCGGGTTTCTTTCCAATCAGCCAGCGCATCGCATCCAACGTAAAATACGGTGACTCTGAAAGGTAAAACGGCTCACGCCAATACCTTCCCCAATTGCAACCTATGAGCAGTGCATCACCGGGCTTAATAAGCTCTGCCTGACTGCATGCTTTGAGCTTATCTGCAGTTATAGGCTGCCGCCCTTTCCCCGCTTCAAAGCCAGGTAGTTTAAGTACCACCGCATCAACGTCGTGTATCCTTTCAATCGGAACATCTATAAGAGGATATGATTTATCTCCCAGAAAGTGTGCAGGCGTTTCAAGATAAGTTCCGGTCTGAGAATGAAGACCGTCAAATATCTCGCAATAGACCTTATTTTCCACCCAGGGAACCTCAGGAAGCGGCTTGATATTTATGTTCGGAAACGGCGGTTCATAGTCCCACATACCGTCATATATAACTCCGGTAATATCAATCACGTATGTTCACGTCCCTAATTTACATTTTAGTAAGCGTTTCGAGAAATGCTTCAACTATTTTTTTAACCGAAACATTTTCAAGATACGGCTCGAACGAAAAATATCCTTCATAGCTTCTTGCAAGAAGAATTGATGCGCATTCTTTTACCTCGCTGTTTCCAAGTTCCGGCATCGTATATCCGCCGTTGTACAGCCTGTCATTTACCCTTAGAAGGATAATGTCATCCTTAAATTTATTCTTATACAAAACCTGCAAAAACGGATTTTTGTTTTCTTTTACAAACTCGGACGGATTATATATTATCCGCGTGACATCGCATCTGATTTTTTCGTAAAAATCCATTGTAAAATTCGGATACTGTGCCTTGGGTTCAAACGCAATCTTAACCCCTACAGCCTGCGCAATTTTAAAAATTTCGCCAAGGCTTTTAACCGTTTTATCCGAGTATTCGCCCAACGCACATGCGCAGATTTTAACCGCCTCAACACCGATTGCACGTGCATTCTGCAGTGCACGTACATATGAATCATAGCAATCAACAGGCATGTTCACGGTATATACGACCGCTCTTTTCATATTATATATAAGCCAGTCACGGCTATCCTGAATGCATTTTCCGTCCATCTCGGATATAGGCTGACCGAAAAATCCGTCTTTGACCTCTATATTTGATATTCCGCAGGCATCCGTGTTTTTATCACAAAGTTTAATACTAAATTTATACATAAAACACTTCCCCCTTATCCTCTCTGCTGCTCAAGCAGTCTGTGCGCGTTAGCGCAGTATTCGCAAGCCGGATTGTCACACATGAAATACAGCGGCTCATCGGCTATTTTTTTAATAAGTAAGCCAAACATTTTCTTAACTGATATAACCTTAACCACGGCATTTCCTATATATCCGTCCGTCAACGCACCCGCTCTGCGCAGTATAGGAGTTGACCTGAGGAAATCACGATGTCCTGGCGGGAACTTTTCAAGAGTTATTTCTTTTCCCTTATATCCCTTCATGTACGTGGGTGCCGGCACAACTGTTTTCTCAAGATAGCATGAGTCCATAATATCCTCAATCGCATGCAGAGTTGTATTTCTGTTCATGTCTACACCAAGCAGCAGGATTTTGGCATCCATGTCACGCAGTTTTATATATGGGCTTCCTAACCCGCACGCATTCAAATACTTTTCATGGCCACGCACCAGATATTCGGCCTTGGCACCTATTGCCGCTATTGAGTGTATCGGTGACAGGCTTCTGTTTGCCTCCGGCCTTTTTCTGAAAGCTTCGGATATTGCGCCTACTCCGCTAGGCGTTTTTTCTGCACAAAACGGATGTTCAAACGAGAGCGTGGAAACCGCAACTGTTCCGTTTTCACCAACCGCCTCCAAGAGCGCATCAATAACCGTATTCGCACCACCCTCAACATTTCCCATGCTCGAAAGCGAACTATGCACAAACAAGGTATCTCCCGGGACAATTCCCATAAGCTTTAAGCTAAAAACTATCTGCTCCTTGCCGATTACCCTCATGCCTTACCCTCCTGCTTCCAAATACTTCTTTATTAACTATATTATATAAACATTCAAGTAAAATTACAATGGCATATTCAATTTTTTCACATGCCCAAAAGCACATATTTTTCTATCGCCCGCGCGACACCGTCCTCGTCATTTGACGCGGTGAAGTATTTCGCCGCAGCCTTTGCCTCATCAGTCGCATTCTCCATTGCAACTGAATAACCTGCCCACTCGAGCATCTCAACATCATTTCCCGCATCACCGATTGCCATAACTTCTTCCTGTTTTATATTTAAAGCTTCGCAAAGCTTACGAAGACCTACTCCCTTGTTTGTCTCAGATGAGTTTATCTCAAAATTCCCGGGCATTGAACATGTTATTTTAAGCTCGGGATTTGATGAAAATTTTTCATACATCCTGTCATACTTACCCTCAGGTACGCAAAGCACGTGAAATTTCTCTATACTGTTTCCTGATAAACGCTCAAACAATCCATCGACAGGCGTTATATACTGGCGCAAATCCAAAGCAAAATCCTCGGGAGCCAGCGGACTATTAAAGTTTTTTAGTCTGTCGCTTTCAATAAGGCTCTGCCCTTTAAAGTAAACCTCAAACTGCGCATCCTCATAAATAAGTTCCTTATATATCGGAGCCCATATCTCCTCTTTTATTCCGTCAGAAAAAATAATATCTTTGCTTTTTAAATCCATAGCAGTAGCACCATTTGCCATAATCGCATGGGTAGCGCAGGTAACCTGCTTTAATATCCCGGTGAGCACCGCGTATGTTCGTCCGGTTGAAATAACCACATTTACCCCTAAAGCGGCTGCAGCTTCAAGTGCCCTAATGTTTTCGTGGGACACCGTGCTGTGATCAGGCATAAGCAATGTGCCGTCTAAATCCAGTGCTATGAGCTTAATTTTTCCCATCAATCATTTTCCTCCGTATCATCCTTTGCAAACAGACATCCGCAATAGTCCTGCCTATACAGGTCATACATCTGTGAAAGTGCAATCGACCTCTTATACCCCTCTTTTTTCTTAAAATCACTGTAAAGGTATTTCACTTTATGCTTTTCCTCTAACTCTCTGCCGATTTGATTTATATATTCGGCATTTTTATGCGGACTTACAGACAGCGTAGTTGCAAAATACTCGCATCCCAATTCAAGTGCTTTCAAAGCCGTACTCTCCATACGCATGCGTATGCATTCCCTGCACCTTATACCGCCCTCAGGGGCATTCTCCATGCCGTGCACTACGCGTCTGAACTCATCATTATCATACTCACCGCTTATAAGTTTAATACCTTCTGCAAAACTTGCCTGTAAAAGAAGACGCTTTTGTTCCTCAAGCCGTTTTACATACTCATCCTCAGGCTCAATATTCGGATTGTAATAATAAATTATGAGCTCAAAATTCTTCATCAAACGCTCAATGACCGCACTGCTACACGGTGCACAGCAGCTGTGAAGCATAAGCTTGGGTCGGCAGTCAAGCCCCTTTATTATTTTTTCCATCTCAATCTGATAGTTAATTTTCATTTTTACCACCAAACAACTCAAAAAGGCGCGCTGTAAATCACTTCGCAACAGCGCGCCTCTATTTATTTACAGCATTTCCTCAATTGCCCGCAGTACACCGGCTTTTCCACTCTCATAAGTAAGTCCGCCCTGCAGATATACCATATACGGCTCACGCATCGGAGCATCGGCAGAAAGCTCAATGGATGCCCCCTGAACAAACGCGCCCGCCGCCATAATAACATCGCAGTCATATCCGGGCATCGCCCAAGGCTCCGGAGTTACAAACGAGTCAACCGGGGCACCTGCCTGGATTCCCTTGCAGAAAGCACATACGCGTTCAGGTGCTCCAAGCTCTATCGTCTGTATAATATCATGGCGTATATCGTCTGCAAGCGGTGATACTTTAAAGCCCAGCTCACCAAGAGCTGCCGCACAAAAAGCTGCGGTTTTAAGTGCCTGTGCCACAACATGCGGCGCAAAAAAGAACCCCTGATACAATGCACGGTTTGCACCGATTGTACTGCCGCATTCACGTCCTATTCCGGGTGACGTAAGTCTCGCCGCAGCAGCCTCAACGCACTCATGCCTTCCGGCAATATATCCGCCCGTAGGCGCAAGACCGCCACCGGGATTTTTTATAAGTGAACCCGCAATAAGGTCAGCCCCTACCTGAGTGGGTTCAATCTCTTCTACAAATTCTCCGTAGCAGTTATCCACAATAACCCAGACCTCGGGTCTTATGCTTTTTATTTTTTCAATCATCTTCCCTATCTGCTCAACAGACAGCGCAGCACGCGTTGAATATCCGCGTGAGCGTTGGATGAGAACCGCTTTAATACTTTTATCTTCAAGCGCCTTTTCAATGCCCGAAATTTCCGGGTCAAACGGCAACTCACTATACCCAATACCATACTCTTTGAGAGAACCCGAGCAGTTGCCGGAAATTCCTATAACGCTCTGCAGAGTGTCATACGGTGCACCGGTAACCGAAAGCAAAGTATCCCCCGGGCGCAATGCCCCAAAAAGAGCACATGCAATGGTATGCGTACCGTTTACAAACTGTATGCGCACAAGTGCATCCTCAGCACCAAACACATCCGCATAAATTTTATCCAGAGTATCTCTTCCCTGGTCATCGTATCCATAACCGTTAGTTCCTGCAAACATAGCCTCAGATACACGCGCACGCCGGAACGCTTCAAGTACCTTTACCGAGTTCTTATGCGCTACCTCATCTATACGCGCGAAGCTCCGGCTACACGCAGCTTCCGCGCGTGCAGCCAGAGCTAAAATGTCATAATTACTATGCATTTTCCGCATTGTCCTCCTCACCCGTCTGCTCACGGATAATACCCATCGGTGTCTGCTGAGCACTCTGTCCCAACGGATTGTCCTTAAGCATACGTGCGATTTTTTCTCTGTCCATGTCATCATGTGAAATACCGAGGATTTTACCCGCAAGGTCATTTACGTCAACAATTGCAACGCGCTGACCGACACGTTCTGAAACTTCACGCGCAACTTTGTCCGGATTCTCAGGTCCGAGGACTACGCATTTATTATACGGCGGGAGTGTATACGGAGTAGGTCCGTCAATAGATTCCGCGCGGTATCCTGCAACCTTGTAGAACCATCCGCGGCGGTGGAAAAGCTTGCCTATTGCACTTACGAAAGCAGCAAAAAGCATACGTGCGGTTCCGCACTCGCGCAACGCCATCTCCATTGTCTCCGGGATTCCTAACCCGATACCGTAAGGTGATTTATAAACAAACTTGCACAAAAGCTTTGCCAGCGGACGCGGATTAATTTCACTAAGCGGTACTGCGCGTCTTTGAGAGCACGCGACGCACTTTTCTGATATAAACAAAATATCTCCGTCCTGCAAATGCTCTTTTGCATACTTCTCCGCTACATCCGGAATCTTATCTTCAGCGGTTACAACATGCGTCTTTATAGGCATACGCAAATAGTTTTTGCCATCCACCTCAATTATAAGGTTCTTTCCTTCGTTCGACTGCAACTCCGACATTGTTTTGACCCCCAATAATAAAATCTTCTTAAAGTGATTATTTTAAACGCTTATTGTTCTTTGGCATTCTCGCCCATTGTAAATGCCTTTTTGTTAAGCTCCAAGAACTTAGCCGGCACGGTTTCAATAAGAGCCTGCTGCCAAGCCTCATCGGAGAAACCTATAATTTTAGACGCAGCACCCATGAGAACAACGTTTGCTGCCTTAACGTTTCCTGCCTCAACTGCAATCGAGAGTGCATCAACCGCAACCGACTTCGCACCCGTCTTTGCTATTTTTTCCGCAATGCCTTCGGGATATTTAACCGCACCGGTAATTACCGGCATCGGCATTATCTCCTGCGTTGAATATACGACCGCTCCGCCGGGCTTTAAGTAATGCACCCAACGCAGCGCCTCAAGCTGCTCAAATGCAATAATAAGGTCCGCCTCGCCAACCGGGATAATCGGAGATGCAATAGACTCACCTGCGCGCACATAAGTTATAACGCTTCCGCCGCGCTGTGACATACCGTGCACTTCGCTTACTTTTACCTCCATACCCTGGTTGCGGTACAGTGTACCCAAAATACGGCTTGCCAGCAAAGAGCCCTGACCGCCGACACCTACAATCAAAATATTATGGCTCATTAGTAACGCCTCACTTCATCTTAATCTATTTATTGTTTTTCCAAACAATTTTTCGGGCACAAATCTGCGCACAACCCACAGCCGACGCACAGCGATGCATCAACAACCGCCTTACCGTCAACCATAGCAATTGCTGGGCAGCCTATGCGCTGGCACGCTTTGCAGCCTATGCAAGCATCTGCATTTACAACATACGGTGCCTCACGTTTTACATACTTAAGCAGTGCACACGGACGGCGCGCGATAACAACCGACGGCTCCTCTGCGCTCAGCTCTTCTTTTATCACCGCTTCACATTCCTTCATGTTGTACGGGTCAACCACACGCACACGCGCTACGCCGACAGCGCGGCATACCGCTTCAATATCAAGCTTCGGTGCCGGTTTATTTTTAAGAGTAAGTCCGGTAGCCGGATTCTGCTGATGTCCTGTCATTCCGGTTATTGAGTTATCAAGGATAATAACCGTTGACGGGCTCTGATTGTAAACAATATTGATAAGTCCGGTAATACCTGAATGCATAAACGTAGAGTCACCGATTACAGCTACGCTCTTCTTTGCAAAATCAGCATCATTTACCATGTTCATACCGTGCAGACCACTCACGGAAGCGCCCATGCACAATGTAACGTCCACAGCTTCAAGCGGTGGCTGAGCACCCAGCGTATAGCATCCGATGTCTCCCGAAACCACCAGCTTAAGCTTATGTAACACATAGAACAGACCTCTGTGCGGGCAACCCGGGCAAAGAACCGGAGGACGCACAGGGGTATTCTCCTCATTGCCCTTAGGCATTGCAGTACCGAGTATTTTATTTCTGAGAAGTTCAGGGCTGTACTCACCAATTTTTCCGAACATCTCTTTTCCAAGCACCTCTATGCCATGCTTTTTGCAATGAGTTTCAAATATATCATCAAGCTCCTCTATGACGTAAAGCTTGTCCACCTTACTTGCAAACTCCTCAATAAGCTTTACCGGAAGAGGATAAACCATTCCAAGTTTTAAATAAGATGCTTTATTTCCAAAAGCCTCCTTTGCATACTGATATGCAATACCGGAAGCAATAATTCCGATTGATGTATCGTTAATCTCCACCTTGTTAAGTTCAAAGGTCTCTGCAAGTGCGCGAAGCTTAAGCTCTCGTTCCTCAACAACCACGTGGCGAAGCTTTGCCTTTGCAGGCATCATAACATACTTGGATATATTTTTCTCATAAGGCTTGAGCTCAACCTCACGTCTTGCTTCAAGTGATACCTCACTCTGTGAGTGTGACACGCGCGTGGACAGGCGCAGATATACCGGTGTATCATATTCCTCCGAAATCTCATATGCAATTTTTGCAAAATCCTTGCACTCCTGAGAGTCCGCCGGCTCAAGCATCGGCATTTTGGATGCGCGTGCATAATGACGGCTGTCCTGCTCATTCTGTGAGGAATGCATTCCCATATCATCGGCAACTGCAATAACCACACCGCCGTTTACTCCTGTATAACTTGCCGTAAATAGCGGGTCTGCTGCCACATTAAGACCTACATGCTTCATAGCAGCAAATGAACGTCCTCCGCCAATGGACGCGCCGATAGCCGCCTCAACAGCCACCTTCTCATTAGGTGCCCACTCCGCATACATTTCCTCATAATCCGCCGCGCACTCGGTAATCTCCGTACTCGGGGTTCCCGGATAGCTGGAAATAAAGCGGCATCCGGCTTCATATAAACCTCTGGCAACCGCGGCATTGCCAAGCATCATTTTCTTTTCCATCTCAGCTTTATTGCTCCTTTCGCTCCATATAAAATCAATAGCGCGCGCCATCTGCCTTTATTTAAGACTGACAGCGCCGCATTGGAAGCTTTGTATTAAAACACATATTGCTACATCTAATATATTAACCCATTTCTTCTGATTTGTAAATGTTTTTTCTATATATTTCCGCAAAAAACGTCCTTTTAAAACACACAAACTAAAATGAATATTTTTCAAAGCTCACGGTCTCTTCAAGACTGCGGCGGCTCTTTTCGCGTGGCTCATCCTTTTCAGGGTATCCGACCGCCAAAATAAGCCTTACCTTGAGCCCCTCGGGTATCCCAAGAATCTCTTTAACCTTTTCCTCTTTAAACCAGCCCATAATGCATGTACCCAACCCCTGCTCGGTTGCCGCCAAACAGAAATTCTCAACCGAAAGGCCCAAGTCCATCTGTGCATATTTCTGCTCATTAACTTTATCACGAAGCTTTGCTGAAAGCTGTACCGCGCTCTCAATAACCGCAACAAACACCGGCACTTTTTTTGCAAAACGATTTATCGGTAGTATACCGTCATATACACACCCGACCATCTTTTCTACCTTCTCCGCATCCGTCACCGCGACATACCTCCACGGCTGACTGTTACAGGCGGAAGGTGCCATGCGCGCAGCCTCGAAGCATCTGAGCAGTTTATCTTTTTCCACCGTCTTATCAAGATAAGCGCGGCAGCTTTCTCTTCTCCTTGCAAGCTCTAAAAAGTCCATCTTCTCTTCCTCCGTCAAATATAATTAATGTCAAAAAGGCCGGAGTCTAAAAATAAAACTCCAACCTTTTTATACTCATATTTTATGAAAACATCTGTTTTCTGCGGGATAAGTTCATCGTACCGTCCTGCATGGATGATAAATCGTCCAAAAGCTTTCCGGTACCGTAAGCTACGCAGGAAACCGCCTCGTCCGCAACGCGCGTATCAATGCCGGTCTTTGACTGAATAAGCTGGTCAAATCCCCATACCAGTGAACCGCCGCCGGTCATAACTATGCCGTTTGTGGAAATATCGCCCACAAGCTCCGGCGGAGTGCGCTCAAGCACCGAATGAATAGCCTCAACAACGCGGGTAGCCGGCTCGTCAAGTGCTTCAAGTATCTCACTTGAGGTAACCGTAAATATACGCGGAAGACCCGTCATAAGGCAGCGGCCCTTAATCTCCATTGAAATTTCCTCAGGGCGCGGATAAACGCATCCGATATTTATCTTAAGCTCTTCTGCTGTACGCTCGCCAATCAAAACATTGTGCTTGCGGCGTATGTATTTGACGATATACTCATCAAACTGATCGCCTGCAATTTTAATAGAGGTGGACTCAACAATGCTTGAGAGTGAAATAACCGCAATATCCGCAGTACCGCCGCCGATATCGATTACCATGTTACCCTCTGCCTTGTCAATATCCAAGCCTGCTCCTATTGCCGCCGCAATCGGCTCTTCAATAAGATATACACTGCGCGCACCGGACTGACGGCCTGCATCAATTACCGCACGCTCCTCAACCTCAGTAATACCACTGGGAACGCAGATTACAAGACGCGGCTTCATAAGGCTAAAGCCACCCATTACGCGCTTGATAAACTCTTTTATCATCTTCTGCGTCATTTCATAGTCGGAAATAACGCCGCCGCGCAGCGGACGGATCGCAATTATATTACCCGGTGTACGTCCAAGCATTTTCTGCGCGTCCATACCTACCTTAATTACCTTTTCGGTAGTCTTATCGACTGCTACAACCGACGGCTCACGCAAAACTATTCCCTTTCCCTTTACAAACACCAGTATTGACGCTGTTCCGAGATCTATTCCTATATCTCTGCTCAAGCTAAACATCTCTTCACCTCATATATTTATAAATGTCAGAATTTTCATAATTCCATTTTCACTCTTTTATTATACCCTATATTTATAATTTTTCAATTGTTTTTTTAATTAAAGTCTGGTTTTTGCCAAAGTAATTCCATAAACCTTGGCAGCACCCGCAGTTTTAAGTATGCGAGCACATTCAGAAATCGTAGAACCCGTAGTTGAAATGTCATCCACAAGCAGTATGCTCCTGCCAATTACGCTTACGTCTTTAACCTCAAACGCGCCTATAATATTGGCTATGCGCTGCTCCCTAGTGGTTTGACGCGACTGGGGCTTGGCCTCAAGCCTCTTCTTTATAAGCTTTTGCGCCGGCATGTCCAAAAGCTTGCCCAACTCCTCCGCAAGCACCTGCGCCTGGTCATATCCACGCTTTCGCAGACGAAGCTTGCTCGTCGGCACCCATGTTATACAATCATACTTGCCAGAAAGATTTTCTTCTATACAGGGTTTTAAAATTTTTGCAAATTCAAGCGCACTGCACTTTATTCCGCCGAACTTGTACCTCAAAACCGCACTTCTGACATATCCCTCGTAATACAGGGGTGCATACAGCTCATCTATAAAAGGAACCCCTTCTTTTATATGAGGATTTTTTCTTCTCGGCAACCTCTTTTCGCACTCTGCGCATACTCCGTCCTTCTCAAGAACCCTTCTGCAGAAAATACACTTTGGAGGAAACAAAAACGACAAAACACGTTCTTTAAACTTCACTTTATTCTCTCCTCTTTATATACATAAGACCTATTGCCCGCCAATCAGCGCGCGCAGTCCGCTGTATCTGTTTCTTTGTTTGTTATTGTCAACCATCGCCTGCACGTTATTTAAATCACCTACGATTATTAAAAGCTCCTTCGCGCGGGTTATAGCCGTGTAAAGCACGCTTCTGTGAAGTAGATATTTCGTACCTCCCAAAGCCGCAAAAACCACCGCTCGAAATTCGCTTCCCTGCGCTTTGTGCACGGTCATTGCATATGCAAGCTCAAGCTCATTTATCATAGTAAACGGATAGTATACCAACCTGTCATCAAACTCGACAGTGACCACCTCGCTCTGCAAATCAATGGCCTTTATTTCACCCACATCACCGTTAAAAACACCCATGCCGGACTCTCCGTCATATATGCTGTGCCATGCTCGGTCATAGTTGTTTCTAACCTGCATGACGCGGTCGCCTACTCGAAACACCCGCTCACCTATACGTTTTTCCTTCTTATCCGGATGTGGTGGGTTTATCGCCTGCTGCAAGCGCCGGTTGAGCACTGCAGTTCCTACCTCGTATTTGCGGTTGGTGGTAAGCACCTGTATTTGGCTTGCAGGTATTTTCATATTCTCAGGAAGCCTTCTTGAAACCAAATCCACAACCGTATCTATGCACTCTGTATACACATTTTTCCGCAAAAAAAACAAGTCACTGTCCTTCTGCGTTAAATCCGGCATCTCTCCGCGGTTTATCTGATGTGCTCCAACAACTATGTTACTCTCTGCCGCTTGACGAAAAATCTCTTCTAGCCGCACGGTCGGAACCACGTCCGATGCAATCAGGTCCTTTAAAACATTTCCCGCACCCACACTCGGCAACTGATCCGCATCACCGACAAGCACAAGCCTGCAGCCTGGTCTTAGCGCATCCGTAACCGCACGCATAAGCATAAGGTCCACCATACTCATTTCGTCTATTATAAGAACATCGCAGTCGAGCGGTTCGCTGTGCGTTTTCCCAAATACAGGGAACACATTCCCTTCGCTGTAGTTCATTTCAAGCATTCTGTGAATCGTCTTTGCCTCCGCGCTGCAAGCTTCGCTCATTCGCTTTGCCGCGCGTCCGGTCGGCGCGGCAAGCGCGCAATTTAACCCCAGCCTCTCAAAAACCGCAAGCATGCCGCGTATAACCGTGGTTTTACCGGTTCCCGGTCCACCTGTAAGTATCATAACCGGATTTTCTGCCGCCATAACTATCGCACGCCGCTGGTTTTCCGCATATTCAATTTTCTGCTCACGCGCAATCCTATTTATAAGCTTTTCACTGTCAACCCTTCCGCAAGCAGAAAAGTCAGACATCATATCTAAAAGCTTTTGAGCAACATATTCCTCAGCCTCATACAGATGCGCGAGATACACCGCATCCACATCGCGTATCCGCCGAGTCTTTAACATACCGTCCTCGCACAGTGTACTCACCGCATTTTCTATCGGCAATATATCAAGCCCTATCATCTTTGCCGTTGCCTCAATCAACTTACCATACGGCAAAAAGCTGTGCCCAGCTTCTGAATTATAGCTTAGCGTGTATATAACCGCTGCCTCAACGCGCGACTGCGCCTCTGCGCTCACCCCAAGCTTCTCAGCCATCAAATCCGCCTTGTAAAAATCCACACCAAAAGTAAAATCCGTGAGGATATACGGATTTTGTTTTATAATACCTATCGCAGCACTGCCGTACATCCTGTAAAGCTTAACCGCAATCGCAGGCTCGACCTGATTTCCGACCAAATATTCCATAAGACGGCTGATTCCGTTTTGCATTGCAAAATCCTCGGATATTTTCTTGGCTTTCTCCGGTGTTATACCGGATATTTCACAAAGCCGTTCCGGCTCCTGCTCCATAACATAAAAGCAGTTTTTACCGAATTTGGAAACCAGCTTCTCCGCGGTCTTCCTGCCCACACCTTTTACTGCACCTGAGGACAGATAATCCAATATCGCGCCCTCTTCCGCAGGCAAGCTGCGTTGAATCGTATCTATTTGAAATTGCTCACCGTAAGAGGCATGCTCAACCCATTTCCCCGCCGCCGATATAAACTCTCCAACGCCGATATGCGGGGCGCATCCGACCGCCGTAACCGTATCACCGCTTGATGAATTCACGCGAAGCACCGCATACCCGTTATCATCATTGCGGTAGATTACTGTATCAACAGTTCCCTCCAACGTTATTACTTCCTGCTTCATCCATATCCCCCGCTGCATTTTCCGCCATCTGCTTTTTCAAATAATCACCAACATCTTCGCATGCAAGCACGCAAAGCTTAGCTCTTCCCCATGCTGCATGCAGAAGTTCATTGTGCATTTCCTCAGAAATATTGCCGCACAGAATTATCTCCCGCTCCTCCGGCAACATATCACGTTGCCACAAAAGTGAATTAACAACCTTTTTCAAGTCCGTGTTTTCGTCCCGCGCAGCAACGACCGTGTAAGCGCATATTCCTTTACAGTCATCCGGCCGTATGAAAATTCCTATTATGAGCCAAACGAGTGTAGCAGCTCCAATCGCTGCAAATAAAGCAAAAATCCCCTCAAATACTATACTTGACATATGTAGTGCACCTCCGCACCATCATATGCAGATATGTAACAGGCGGTGAATTTACCCGACAAATATCCCCGCTACACTGACCGCGCCATAGGATACCCCACAAACGATAAGCCCTGCAATCAAAACACCTAAACCAATCGTCGGCAGAGCCTGACGCAACCTCATATTAAGAAGCCCGGCAAGCATAGCACCAGTCCATGCCCCGGTCCCCGGCAGTGGGATTGCAACTAAAATGCAAAGACCGATAAGCGAATATTTTCTGAGCATATACTCCTTCTTAAGAACATGATTTTCCACCCAGCAAATAGCTCTATACATTATCCGCTTTTCCTTAAACCAAGAAAAAAGCTTACGCACAAATAAAATCACAAACGGCACCGGAAGCATGTTGCCAATCGAGCACAAAATCAAATTTTCAACAAACGGCATGTCATACGCTACACCTACCGGAATAGCGCCTCTAAGCTCAATAATAGGTACCATTGATAGGAAGAAAATCTGTACCGCCTTTCCAAGCGCAGTCGTAAAAAGTGCATCAAGCATAACCTATATCCTCACATTAATTATTTATAAATAATATTTTAACATATTTTGCGAAAAATCACAAGCGCAACTAAAGCCGGGGAGTTAAATAAAACTCCCCGGCTTTAAATGCATATTTTTTAATCTACAAACTCAAGAATTATCTTATGTATCGCCTTATAGAGAATAAATGTCACCACTGCATTTATACCCGCTTTGAGCGCATTAAACGGTATTATAATCGGAAGCAACATGCCCATTACATCTTTTGCCGATACCCCCATATACAACGGAGTAAGCAAAAGATTAAGCCCCGCCATAACCACAACCATGGTAATTGCACCCAAAACAAGAGAAATTATTGCTCCAAACATCGTGTGTTTTCTCATATATATGTTGCCGGCTACAAGAACAAAGCTTCCGGTGGAAACAATATGCATAACCGCACCAATCCACCCTGAAACCGAGCTTACGGTTATCGCCTGAATCAGTGATACCGCTACCGTAACAAGAAGTCCGGATACCGGACCGAATGCAAATGTTGAAATAAGAATCGGAACATCTGCCGGGTCATACTCCAAAAAAGGTGCTGCAGGAAAAATCGGGAAATGCACTAAGAATACCATTACCGCCGAAATTGCCGTAAGCATGGCAAGTACCACT
>JAZRUF010000006.1:0-19729 GCA_045652405.1 Eubacteriales bacterium
TGTCATGTGATTTTATTGACTATTGAAGATCGGTATTGTATAATACACGCGTAAAAAAGGTTTTAGCCTTAAAGATGAAAGAGGAGATGTTAAAAATGTGTATTGAAGAACAAATGAAATTGTTTTTCGATAATCCGGTAATAAGCTGGCATGAGCATGTCTGGCAGAAAGAACCGGGAGTTTTGGATGAGCACCACTGCGATATGTTTGTTGAGGGGGCCAGGAAGCTTGGATTTGATAAAAACTTATGCTCGTTGCCAATCCCGGCTGATCCTAAGTGCCCTCCGGAGGACTTTATATGTGCAAACAATCTTGTGAAAACTGCGATGGACCGTTACCCAGGATATATTGAAGGCATGGCGTTTGTTAATCCCGGTTACTTTAGAGAGGCGAGTGCTGAGGTTCGTCGCTGTGTAGAGGATTTGGGTATGCGCGGCGTTAAACTTTATCATCATTATTTTATTGACGATCCGGCGGTATTTCCTCTTATTGAAACTTGCATAGATTTAGATGTGCCGATTTTGATGCATGCGGGTAAGGCTTGTAATTTTAATTACCATATGGAGCAGCCGCGTCTGTCCGGCGGTGTTGAATTTGCCAATGTCGCAAAGCGTTATCCTGAGGCGACCTTCCTGCAGGGGCATATCGGCGGTGGTGGAGACTGGCAGTGGCACCTCAACGCCCTCGAAGATGTTCCTAATGTATATCTGGATATCAGCGGCAGTGTATACGATTCTCCGATGATTGAGCATTGCGTAAAGCATCTTGGCGCAGAGAGACTTCTCTTTGCAACCGATGAGTCTCTGTTCTCGTCCGTCGGAAAGTTACTCGGTGCCAATATTACTGAGCAGGAAAAGAAGACTATACTTGAAGGTACCGCGTTTAAGAGATTTTTGAAGGAGGGAAAATAGGATGCTTATAGATACAAATACATATGCAGGGCATTGGCCGTTCCGTATGCTTAAAAACAACTCGGTTCAGGAAGTTTGCGATAATGCTGAGAAAAACGGAATTACGCATGTTGTCATCGCCTCATTAAATGCAGTTTTTTATAAGGATCCGTTTGACGGTAACCGCGAGCTTATGGAGGAGATCCGTGCGTGCAAAACCTCTGTGAAAATTCTTCCGCTTGCAATTGTAAACCCCACATATACAGGCTGGGAAAAATATGCGCGCAAAGCAATTGAAGAGGATGGCTTCTGCGGATTTGAAATTTGCCCGGCATACCACGGCTATACTTTGCTTCCATCCTCTAACGGATATAAGGGGTTTTATTATGCCAAAGAGGTTATGGAGCTTGCTAAAGAGTATGATGTTCCGGTGCGCATTACCACCTGCTTTGAAAACTGCCGCCAGAGACATTGGATGGATTTACAGTACGATTTAAAGGCTGACGATATTTGCACTCTTCTTTCTGAATGTCCGGGTGTATCTGTTATTATTACCGGTGCGCAGCCGCTGGCATTTGGGGAAAAGATGAAAGAATATGTAAAGAAATATGACAATGTATTTTTTGAGATTTCTAAGATTGAAGGTTATGCGCGAGACATTATGAAAAAGTCAGCGGAATGTTTTGGTCCTGAGCATTTGTGCTTTGGTACACTCTCTCCGTTCCACTATGTTCAGCCGAGCATGCTTAAGCTTAGATATGTGGATGAGTTTAAGGATAAGGGAATAGAGGATAACGTAAAGAAAATATTTAAAAATATTTAGTTTAGATAGAAAATAAGCGTGTATCAAATGATACACGCTTGTTTTTTCATTTTGAAGAATTTGCGTTTCGGTATTGCATGGGGGAGATGCCTGAATAGTTTTTGAATGTTCGATTGAAATGATTTACGTTTTTAAAACCTGATTCAAAGCATATATCCACAACGCGTTTGCCGGAGTTTTTTAGAAGCTTCATAGCTTCCTGTATACGGAGTTCGTTTAAGTATTCAACAAAAGTTTTGCTGGTCATGCTCTTGAAAAGATAACTGAAATATGATTGAGAGAGCATAGCCACACGTGAAACCTTTTCTATTGATATGTCCTCCGCGAAGTTTTCGTTTATGTAAGTTATAGCGTTTGAGATTGCTACACGGTGTCTGTCAAAGAGTTGGCGCGATTCACTGTCGCGTATATCTTCTTGGAATTGCCGTCCTACATTTACAAGAAGACTGAGAAGCGCAGCTTTTATTGCAAGAAGGAAGCTGCTTTTGCGCTCGGTATATTCATCCAAGATGGTTGAAAAAAGAGCCTCAGCTTCCGCTTGTGCTTTGCCGGTTAGATTAAGCCTTGGACGAACATCACATTCACTGACCAAAAAAGGCTCGATGTATGCAAAATCAAATATTGACTCGATGTTTTCTATTGACGCAGTACTGCCGAAAACGAATTCCGGAGTAAATTCAAGCTCGATGACTTCGCAATCGCAGTTGTTTTTAAACTTCAAGCAGTGGGGGACATACGGTGGTATTACAAAGATGTCTCCCTTGACCAAGTCATGAGAAGAGTTGTTGATTATGTGTGATAGGCTTCCGTGAACTATGTAATTTATTTGAATAGAATCGTGACCGTGCAAAACCGTCGTCATATTCTTTTGTTTGTAACGGCGAATGTGTATAGGTAAACCGCCGTTGTTATTATCAATCATATGATAGATTGGGACACCGGAATATTCATCGTATTCAAATGGAAGTTTCATACGCTCTTTGCCTCCTGTTAAAGTAAAGAGGTGAAGTGTTTTTATTCGTTTATAAGAGAATTGAGTGTCGCACTGTCCTGGATGAAGATTTCATCACTGTCATCTTTTACAAACTCAAGCAGTGCATAGCGCACACGTGGGGTCTTTTTTCTGAAGGTTACGGAAACTACACCTGATTTCATAATTAGCCTTTACAGCTTCATTTACAGTGTTAATTAGAAAATTAAATGATTAATATAATGATTAATATAATAATAACATATTGCCGGAATTTGTCAATGCGAAAGAAGAAAATATGCGTTGGGTAGTTGACAAAAAAAGCACTATGAGATAGAATATTTTAGGAATAAGTGAATGCGTCTAAATTTAAATATGATATGCAAAGAATTTGCTGTGTTCCTATGTTAAAATTTTTAATGTATAAAAAGCGTAAAGCTTTATAATATTAAGGAGTTGAGTTTAAATGTCTTTAGTAAAGGAAATGAAGGTTGACAAGCTCGGCGTAAAAATCTATTCTGACAGAGCTTCCATGGGTGCTGCTGCGGCTGCTGATTGTGCTGCTGTCATTAAAGATTTGCTGAGCAAGAAGGATGAAATCAATATGATTTTTGCGGCTGCTCCGTCTCAGAACGAGTTTCTGGCGGCTCTCGCTGCTGACAAAAGCGTAGATTTCACCCGCATTAATGCGTTCCATATGGACGAGTACATTGGTCTTGATGCAGCTGCTCCGCAGGGCTTCGGCAACTTCCTGCGTGACCGCCTGTTCGGCGTTGTTCCCTTTAAGTCAGTTAACTACTTAAACGGCAATGCAGCAGACCCGGAAGAAGAAGCAGCACGTTACTCCAAGCTTTTGGCTGATAACCCGACTGACATCGTTTGCATGGGTATTGGTGAGAACGGTCATATCGCATTCAACGATCCCCCAGTTGCTGATTTTAACGATCCCAAGCTCGTTAAGATTGTTGAGTTAGAGCAGGTTTGCCGCAACCAGCAGGTTAATGACGGCTGCTTTGAGACTTTGGATCAGGTTCCGACTCATGCACTGTCTCTTACTGTTCCGTCACTGGTTAAGCCCGCATATGTATTCTGCATTGTACCGGCTCCGACCAAAGCTCAGGCGGTTTACAATACTCTCAATAACACCGAAATCAGCGAGAAGTGCCCGGCAACTATCCTACGTACACATGACAACGCAACTCTGTACATCGAGCCCGATAGTGCAGCACTGCTCAAGTAATAATTTTGTTCTTCATAAAAAGAGTAAGCAGTTTTTCTTCTGCTTACTCTTTTTCTATTGTATTACCTTTAATATTGCCTCTTCGATATATTTGGGATCACTATAGGTTATATATATAATATAATTTCCGATTGCTTTTATGATATTATTTTCAATTTTAGTCGTTTGATTTGGCAAGTAGGAGTCGGCCATGCTCATCTGAAAATCACGCAGTCTTAAAGCTAATCCTTCAGCGGCTGACTGTTTGCCGTCTTTTACCTTTGCAATTGCAATTAAATCTGAATTATCCGCGCTTTTGTGTATAACCGCGACTCCGTCATCGAAAATTGTGAGGTCGTATTCATCGGGGATGTTTAGCGTGGAAACATCGCTTAGAAAAATTGAACGGTAGTTTGGGAGAATTTCATCTTCAAAATCTGTGTTTTCTGCACCTTCGGTAATAAGGCGTGCTTTAATCGCTCCCTTTATTGCACTTTCTAAAGTTGTCATTTCTATTTCGTTCTTGGGCATGTTTTCGCTTTTGTTGTCTTTGCATCCGCATAGTGAGAAAATAAAAAGGATTAAGATGGAAATTGATATAAATTTTTTCATAAAGAACCTTCCTTCTTTGGTGTTTAATTTATTATGCACATGTAAACGCTATCGAATACGGCATAGAATATGCTTTCTAATTAAAATAAAAAATTTAATAAAAAAAGAAAAAATAGTATTGACAAGCATATATTACCGATGTACAATATATATACTTCTAACTTAATAAAAACAACTATATATTGTGTATTAAAGAAAAATGGAGGGTTTGATATGATTACTTCTATCCAAAAGCGTGACGGACGCACCGCTGTGTTTAATATTGGGAAAATAAGCGCGGCAATTGAAAAGGCATTCGAGGCTACCCATGTTCGTTGTGAGGAGGGGGTTGCTCTTTCTCTGGCTCAGGACGTAGAAAAAAAGGTTGAGGAAAAGGTAGGGGAGAATACTCCTACCGTTGAGCAAATTCAGGACTGTGTTGAGCAGGTACTCTTAGACCATGGCTACATTCGCACAGCCAAGGCTTATATTCTCTATCGCGCAGAGCGTACGCGTTGCCGCGAGATGAATACCCGCCTTATGCGCACGTATGATGACATCACGTTTAAAGATGCTAAAGACAGCAACGTAAAGCGTGAGAATGCAAACATCGACGGTGATACCGCGATGGGAATGATGCTCAAATACGGTTCTGAGGGTGCAAAGCAGTTCTATGAAATGTTTGTTATTGACCCGCGTTTTGCAAAAGCACACCGCGAGGGCGATATACATATCCATGACATGGATTTCTACGCACTTACTACCACTTGCTGCCAGATTGACCTTATAAAGCTGTTTAAGGACGGTTTTTCCACAGGTCACGGCGTATTGCGCGAGCCTAATGACATTGCAAGTTATTCCGCTCTTGCATGTATCGCGATCCAGTCAAACCAGAATGACCAGCACGGCGGTCAGTCTATCGTAAACTTCGATTACGGTCTGGCAGAAGGTGTAAAGAAGACTTTTGCAAAGCGTTATAAGATACAGGTTGCTGAAGCTATCGAGCTCCTTGCAGGCAAGCAACTCGAAGACGAAGTCAAGGAGATTTACAATAAGCTTATTGCAGCAGGCAAAGTACTTCGCATCGCTGATTATAAGGATTATCAGAAGGCTGAAAAGAAAGAACTTGCAGCACTGGGTCTTGAAAGTGATGTAATTGATCAGGTGCAGAAGTTCGCTATTGAAAGAGCCTATAAGGAAACTGACAGTGCAACTTATCAGGCAATGGAGGCTTTTATCCACAACCTCAACACCATGCACTCACGTGCAGGCGCGCAGACTCCGTTTAGTTCAATTAACTACGGTATGGATACCTCTGAAGAGGGTAGAATGGTCGTGCGCAATGTCCTTCTTGCAACCGAGCGCGGACTTGGTAACGGTGAAACCCCGATATTCCCGATTCAGATATTCCGCGTAAAGAAGGGCATCAACTACGAGAAGAACGATCCTAACTACGATTTGTTCCAGCTCTCATGCCAGGTAAGCGCAAAGAGACTGTTCCCGAACTTCTCATTCCAGGATGCACCGTTTAACGCTCAGTACTATAAGGGTACTCCGGAGACCGAGATTGCATACATGGGATGCCGTACCCGCGTAATAGGAAATACCTATGACCCGGACAAGGCGGTATCAAACGGTCGCGGAAACTTGAGCTTTACATCCATAAACCTTCCGCGTATTGCAATTCTTGCAAATAAGAACATTTCATGGTTCTTCGATGAGCTTGACAGAAAGATAGACTTAGTCGTAGAGCAGCTTGACGAGCGCTTTGAAATTCAGGCGAGAAAGACTATGCGCAACTTCCCATTCCTCATAGGTGCAGGCGTGTGGATCGACAGTGAAAACCTCGACCCGGATGAGGAGATCCGCGAAGTATTAAAGCACGGTACTCTGTCAGTCGGCTTTATCGGTCTTGCAGAAGCTCTTAAGGCGCTCACCGGCAAGCATCACGGTGAGAGCCAGACCGCGCAGAACCTCGGTATGGATATTATTGCGCATATGCGTGCACGTCTTGATGAAATCAGCCAAAAGAGAAAAATGAACTATACTCTGCTTGCAACTCCTGCAGAAGGACTTTCAGGACGTTTTGTAAGAATGGACCGTGAGCGCTTTGGCAGTATTGAGGGTGTAACCGACCGTGAATATTATACCAACAGCTTCCATGTTCCGGTTTACTTCCCGATAGGTGCAATGCAGAAGATAAAGCTTGAGGCACCGTATCATGCATATACAAACGCAGGACATATCACTTACGTTGAATTTGATGGCTCACCGGTAAATAATCCGGAGGCGTTTGAGAAAATTATCCGTTGCATGTACGAAAACGGCATAGGCTATGGTTCTATAAACCACCCGCTTGACCGTGACCCGGTCTGCGGATACCGCGGCGTAATAGGCGATGAGTGCCCGGCTTGCGGACGCACCGAGGAGGACGGAATTAATTTCCACCGAATCCGCAGAATTACCGGATATCTGGTAGGTACTCTCGATCGCTTTAACAATGCAAAGCGTGCGGAGGTAAAAGACCGCGTAAAGCATATCGGAGGAGATAATAAATGACAGCACGCATCTCCGGTGTGATACAGGAGTCAATTGTTGATGGGCCCGGAATGAGAGCTACGGTTTTCTTTCAGGGATGTCCGCACCACTGCGAAGGATGTCACAATCCGCAAACTCATGACCCTGCCGGTGGCACGGAAAAAGAAGTTTCTGAGATTTTAAAGCCAATCCTTGAAAATATTATTTTAGACGGTGTTACGCTCAGCGGAGGAGAGCCGTTCATGCAGGCGGAGGCGGCTCTTGAAATTGCAAAAGCCGCGCATTCAAACGGTCTTAATGTTTGGACATATACAGGGTATACGTTTGAGGAAATCACTGCATCCGCAAATGAAACATGGAAAGAGCTTTTAGCCGAGACCGATGTTTTGGTTGACGGTAGATTTATAAAGTCACAAAAGACTTTGGACAAGCCGTTTGTAGGAAGTAAAAATCAAAGGCTGGTTCTTGTTTCGGAAACTTTACAGCGAGGTAAAATGGTAGAATTTAACAGATGATATGATGCAGTCGACGGTAAAAATTTCCGTCGACTGCATTTATATAAAAATTTTATTAATATTTGTAAAAAGATGTTTTCAATATAGGAAAAAATATGGTATTATAAATATAGAAAAATAAAATCTAAAAAAGTAGCAGGCGGTGCGGTAAATGAATGCTTTACAGTATATAGCCAAATACTTGACGATGTTTTCTCTGCAGGATGCAGTTGACATCGCATTGGTAACTTTTTTGGCGTATAAATTAATTAAAATAATAAATAAAAGTAATGCAGGGCAGGTAATAAAAGGCATTATTTTGCTCATTGTTGCAATGCAGGTAGCGCAACTTCTTGAGCTGCGCGTAATAAGCTATTTGTTTGTAAACACAATGCAGCTTGGTCTTCTTGCACTTGTAATCGTGTTCCAGCCCGAACTGCGTAAGGCTCTTCAGCGTGTGGGACGCAGCAGATTTACTCAGTTTATTGACCGTGAGGAAACTAACGTCATAATGGAAAAGGCTATAGTGCAAACTGTTGAGGCGTGTACTGCAATGTCATGGGCGCGCGATGGTGCACTTATCGTCTTCCAACGCAGCATTATGCTTGACGATATTGTTAAGACAGGAACAATTCTTGACGGTGAGCCTAGCAGTGAGTTTATAAAAAATATTTTTTATCCTAAAGCTCCGCTTCACGACGGTGCGGTTGTAATACAAAACGGAAGAGTTTCTGCGGCGGGATGTGTGCTGCCGCTGTCTGAAAATACTAACTTGAGTAAAGAACTTGGAACGCGTCACCGTGCAGGTGTGGGAATGAGTGAGAATTCAGATGCAGTAGTTGTAATCGTATCTGAGGAAACCGGCTCTATTTCAGTAGCTATAGGCGGAATGTTAAAACGTCATCTTGCGCCCGAAACCCTTGAAAAGCTTTTGAGAAATGAACTGTTACCGAAAACTGATGAAAATAAGAAGACGGCACTGTTTAACTTTTGGAAGGTGAAAGAATAGTGAAAGAGTGGATAAAAAAACACGATGTATTAAATAAAGCGCTTGCGTTTGTTATTGCACTTCTGCTCTGGCTGTATGTTGTAAATGTCGTTAACCAGACGGACTCGGCAAACTTTAAACACATAGTACCGAGCTATGCCGGAAGCGAAGAGCTTATGAATACTGTAAACCTCATGGTTACAAATCAGGAGGAGAATACCGTATCGGTTGAAGTTGCAGGTAAGCGCAGTGATTTGCTCAATTTGTCCGAAGAGGAAATTCAGATTATAGTTGATATATCAAGGTGTAAAGAAGCCGGAGTTTATACTCTGCCTTATACTGTCAAGCTTCCGTCTGACAGCTTGAAGCTTACGAAGAAATCTCCCGCGCAACTTACCGTGCGTTTGGATAAAATAGTCCCTGCAAATGTCCCGGTTCGCGTATATCAGGAAGGTAGCATTGCTAAAGGCTATATGGCCGACGAGATTACTCTTACACCTAAAATATTGTCTATAACCGGACTTCAGGACGAGATTTCTCAGGTTTCATACGCGAGAGTACGCATTACAAAAAAGAATATGATGACATCTGTTTTAGAGCAAATGGATTATGAGTTCTGCGATGCAGATGACAATGTTCTTGACCTGCCATCTCTTCGTGCCGAGACTGACAGAGTAGAGGTTTCAATGCCTATACTCAAGCTTAGGGAACTTCCGCTAAGTGTTGAAATACTTGAAGGTGGCGGAGCGTATAAGAAAAATGTAAATTATACGGTTGAGCCGAAAACAATAACTGTTGCAGGTGAGAGCGCTACGGTTGATGCTTTGCAGTCGGTTGTAATAGGCGTTGCGGATTTATCTAAAATACAGGAATCAACCGAACTTTCGATGCAGATAACTTTACCGGAGAATATTAAAAACGTAAGCGGTGAAGCCGTGGCAAAGGTAAACATTGAATTGAGTGGCTTGGTAAAGAAAAATGCAAATACTACATCCATAGAAATAATCAATATCCCGAGCGGTTATTCGATAGAGCCTGTTACAAACAGCCTTGATGTTCAGCTAAGGGGTACTGAGGCGAATTTAGAGCAAGTTCTTGCGCAGAATATCCGTGCAGTAGTAGACCTTACAGCAACCGCCCTCTCACCTGGACAGCATACGATAAATGCTGCAATAATAATAGACGGTGCCAAAGAAGTAGGTGCTGTGGGTGAGTATAAAGTTGTAGTTCGTGTAAGCAAAAAGTAGACAGGAGTTGCGTGCAATGCTTCAACAAGCAAAGGTTGTTCGCATAATAGATGATAATAAAGCGGAAATCTCTGTTGTTCGTGCGTCTGCGTGCGGGCATGACTGCGAGTCGTGTCCCGGATGTGGAATGTCCTCGTCGCCGGTCAATGCAACGGCGATGAATTCAATTGGCGCGCATGTAGGGGATTTAGTAACCGTAGAAACCGATACCACTGCCGTAATAGGGATTGCGGCAGTGGTTTACATGTTGCCTTTAGCACTGTTTTTTATGGCATACATTACTTGTAAGGCAATTAACTTTACAGATGCAGTATCACTGATTCTGGGCGCTGTGGGCTTTGCAGCAGGTGTTTTGTGCGCTCTTGTTGTTAACCGATGTGTGGATAAAAATAACAGCGTGGACTTTAAAATAATTTCCATAAATTCCGGAGAGAAGAAATGTTTGGATATGTAAGACCCCTTAAGTGTGAACTCAAGATTAGGCAGTGGGACGTGTATCAATCTTTTTATTGTGGGTTGTGCCACGCGCTTAAAAGAAGATGTGGCTTTGCCGCGAGATTTACCGTCAATTACGATTTCACTTTTCTTGCACTCTTAATGTCAGAAGTGTATGGAGAAGAGGTTTATACGGTTAAAAAAAGATGTGTCGGAAGTCCTTTTAAGAAAAAGAAAGCTTGCATGTCAAATTCAGCACTTGACTTTGCTGCGGATACGTCTTTGATACTCACGTATTGGAAGCTTAAGGATGAGGTGCGTGATTTAAGTTTTATACGCTCGCTCCCTGCAAGAGTAGCCATGATTTTACTAAAAAAGGCATATCGCCGCGCGGAGAGCAAGCATCCCGCGTTTTCTGAATGTGTGAGAACCTGTCTTTTGGAGCTATGCGAGATGGAGAAAAACAGGCTTGCAAGTATTGATAAACCTGCAGATGCTTTTGCACGAATATTGCAATCACTTGCAGATGAAGTAGATAATGTGAATGTAAGACGCATGATTTCTCAGATGCTCTATCATATCGGGCGATATATATACCTGATAGATGCGTGGGATGATTTGGGAAATGATATTAAAAGCGGTGTGTATAACCCGATTGCAGAGAGGTTTGGCGTAAATAAAATGCCACTTACTGAGGAAATTGCAGAGCAAATAAAAGAAACACTTGCCCAAAGCATAAAATCAAGTATATCCGCTTTTGAACTGATGGATGCGGGTGAGAATGTCGACCTGATACGCAATATTCTGATGCTCGGACTTCCGTCAGTTGTGCTTGCGGTAGAAAAAGGTCAACTCAATAAAAAGGAGAAAATCATATAATGAAAGATCCGTACAGTGTTATCGGTGTTTCACGCAACGATAGCGATGAAGACATAAAAAAGGCCTATAGAGAGCTTGCAAAAAAATATCATCCGGATAATTACGTAAATAATCCTCTGGCTGATTTAGCTCAAGAGAAAATGAAGGAGATAAACGAAGCGTATGATGCTATCGTAAAGGAGCGTGCAGGCGGGCAAGCATCCTATTCATCCGGCGCGTACGGTAATACTTCTTCGTATTCAGGCGGAGCATCAATGCCGAATAACCGTATTCGCCAGATTATAATGAGTGGAAACATACTCCTTGCAGAACAGGAGCTCAATAAAATATCAAATCGTGATGCAGAGTGGCATTTCCTTATGGGGAGTGTAATGGTGCGCAAGGGCTGGTATGACGAGGCAAGGCGCCATTTTCAAACCGCATGCTCAATGGATCCGAACAATGTCGAGTACCGTACTGCACTCACTCAGATGTCATCTGCCGGGCGCGGGGTGTATCAGACCAATATGGGCGGCATGACCGCGTGCGACTGTTGCACTGGCCTTATGTGTGCAGATATGCTGTGTCCTTTTTGCGATATATGTTAGGAGAAAATATAAATGGAACGTTCCGGAGTGAAAGCTAAAAGAATAGCGGCGGCATCGGTGTTTACCGCGCTGATGGTAGTTCTTGTCTATCTGTCCTCGTTTTTTCCTACGATGTCAATGAGTATAATTGCTATTGCGGGTGTAATATCGGCTGTTTTAGTGTCGGAGTACGGATTGTCAACCGCTGCTATGGCGTACGTTTCGGCAACGGTGCTTACGCTTGTTTTGGTGCCGGATAAAAGTAATGCAATCCTTTTTGCTATCATGTTTGGGAATTATCCGATAATTCAAAACATAGTCGAGCGTGTAAAGTCAAAATGGCTTACATGGTGCATGAAGCTTATTGCGGCAAATTTGATTTTTCTTATTACTTGGATTTTGTTCAAAACCTTGTTTTTTGCGGAAACGGAGTATGTAACCGGCATAGGGTGGATTTTATGGGCAGGCGCGAATGCTGTTTTTGTAATGTACGATATTTGCCTTAAAAAGCTTGTGATTTTCTATAAAATTCGTGTTGCAAACCGTATACGATAATTGACATATGGAAAAAGTTGCCGTATAATTATTTTGTATTCATTTATTACGAGGTGAGGTTTTTAAATGATAAGAAGTATGACCGGGTATGGGCGTGCTCAGGCATCTTTAAACGGCAGAGAGATAACTATTGAGCTTCGTTCGGTCAATCACAGATATTTTGACTGTTCTATACGCCTTCCGCGCGTGTATTCCTTTTTGGAGGAGGTAATAAAAGGTGAGCTCCAGAAAAGTATAGCACGTGGTAAAGTGGATGTTTTCCTTACGATTGACTCAATGGGTGCGGACACTGTAACGGTTTCGCTTAATGAGCCGGTTTTGAAAGGGTATCTTGAGGTTGCAAGTACACTCAGGGAAACTTATCAGCTCAGGGATGATTTGAGTATATCCTCAGCTATGCGTCTTCCGGATGTTCTTACTGTATCAAAAGAGGATGAGGACGAGGATGCTCTTAAAACAGATGTGTGCAAGGCTCTCAATGAAGCGGTTGAGGGGTACATCGCGATGTCCTGCCGTGAGGGTGAAAAACTCAAAGAGGATATAGTATACAGAATTTCGATTATTGAAAACTTGGTAAATGAGATAGAAGTCCGTTCTCCTAAATGTGTGGAGGAGTACCGGGCAAAGCTTGAAGCTCGTATGAAGGAAATTCTTGAGTCCGTTACCATTGACTCGCAGCGTATTCTGACTGAGGCGGCAATCTTTGCCGATAAGGTAGCAGTAACTGAGGAAATAGTCAGGTTAAGAAGCCATTTAAATCAATTGCGTGATATGCTCGCAAAAGGCGGTGCTATTGGCCGTAAGCTCGATTTTCTTGTGCAGGAGCTTAACCGTGAAGCTAACACCATCGGTTCGAAGGCAAATGACGTTGAAATGGCACAGATGGTAGTCGACGTTAAGGCTGAGATAGAGAAAATCCGCGAGCAAGTGCAAAATATTGAGTAGGAGATTATAGAGTCTGTATGAAACTTGTAAACATTGGATTTGGAAATATGGTTTCTGCAAACCGCATGGTTGCAATAGTAAGCCCCGAATCAGCACCGATAAAGAGAATTATCCAGGAAGCGCGTGATCGCAGTATGCTTATTGATGCAACATATGGAAGACGTACAAGGGCTGTAATAGTTATGGACAGTGACCATGTTATCCTGTCAGCGATTTTGCCGGAGACCGTGGCTCACCGACTTGACGGCAAAGGTGATAGTGCAGAAAATAACGATGATGTTGAAGAATAAATTGTTTTTGTAATTTAATTGGAGGTGCAAGTTATGTTATATCCGTCTATGAATCAGTTGCTTAAGAATGTACCCAGCCGATATTTGCTTGTAAATGTAGCGGCAAAGCGTGCGCGCCAGATTGCCGAAAATGCAGAGAGTCAGGAAAAGGGTTTGAAAGATAAGCCTGTCCGCAGCGCAATTAACGAAATTGCAGACGGTCAGTTGTGTGCTAAGCTCAAAGAAGAATAAATATTTATAAAAACGAAAGAGGCGGCAAAGTGCTTGCTTCTGCAAAGGGAGCTGTCTCTTAGTTGGAGAGACGGCTCTTTTACATTAATTATGCAAGGGTGGTGAGATAAGTTGAGCGGCATGAATATAGCGCGTGTAGCAGTTAAAGCTTGCACATACGCAATAGATAAACCTTATGATTATAAAATTCCGGAAGAGCTTTGCGGCAAAGTCAACATAGGTTGCAGGGTGCTTGTAAGCTTCGGCAGAGGAAATAGAAAAAGTGAAGCTGTCGTAATCGGACTTACGGACAGTTCAACTGCCAAGGGGCTTAAACCTATTGTGCAGCTGCTTGATGAATCTCCGATACTTGATGCAGAGGGCGTGCGTTTGGCGCTGTGGCTTCGCGACAGATGCTTTTGTACATTTTACGATGTGATGAAAGCCATGTTACCGGCGGGGATTTGGTATCGCTTTGAGACGGTGTATACGGTTTCAAAATGCTCCGAGCATGACGTGGCAAAAAAACTTACAGAGCATTTGCCTGACGGTGAACAGATAGTAGATTATATTTTCAGTTGCAAAGGAAAAATAACAAAGGAAACCGTAGATGAAGCCTTAAAGACAAAACAGAGTGCTCAGGTTATAGATATTCTTGAAAACAATGGAATACTTACCCTGCAAAACTCTGTGCGAAGAGGAGTAAACGATAAAACCGAGAGAATGGCACGGCTTCTGTGCTCTGAGCAGGAGCTTGAAAGATATATGAGCCAAAAACGCATAAGCGCAGGTCAACGTGATGTTCTTGAACTTCTTAAGATAAGCGGGTGTCTTTCGGTAAATGAGCTTAAGTATTTTACCGGAGTTTCTATAAGCGTCTTTAAAACTCTTGAAAAAAATCGGATAATTGAGTTTTGTGAGCATGAGGTTTTCAGACGACCGAAAATAACTTTGGGGAAAGCAAAGGAAAAAATAAGCTTAAACCATGAGCAAAATAGGGCATATGAGGGACTGGTTTCCGATATGGATAGAAATGAGCCGTCTTGCGCCCTCCTTTATGGTGTTACCGGAAGCGGAAAAACTCTTGTCTACATCAAGCTTATTGAGCATGCACTCGCGCGGGGACAAAGTGCAATGATGTTAGTTCCTGAAATTGCGCTTACACCGCAAATGGTTGAACGGTTCAGCAGTTATTTCGGCGATAAAATAGCAATTTTGCACAGTGCGCTGGCTGCGGGTGAGCGACTTGACGAATGGAAGCGCATACGAAACGGCGATGTGCGTGTGGTAGTAGGAACCAGGAGCGCGGTTTTTGCGCCACTTGATAATCTGGGGATAATTATTTTGGATGAAGAGCAGGAGCATACTTATAAGTCCGGGAACACGCCCAGATACCATGCAAGGGATGTTGCCAAGTTCAGATGTGTTTCAAATAATGCGCTTTTACTTTTGGGTTCGGCAACCCCATCGGTGGACAGTATGTACCAGGCAAAGAGCGGGAAATATAAACTCTATTTGCTTGAAAACAGGTTCAATGAGCGCGATATGCCAAAGGTTATAATATCCGATATGCGCGAAAGCCTAAAAGACGGAAATGTCGGATGCATAGGACCCGAATTGCGCGAGGAGTTGGAGAAAAATATTGCAAAAGGCGAGCAGAGTATACTGTTTTTAAATCGGCGTGGTGCCGGGCGATATGCAATTTGCATGGAATGCGGTGAGGTTCCGGGATGTCCTAACTGCAGTGTTTCACTAACTTATCACTCGGCAAACGGGCGGCTTATGTGCCATCACTGCGGATATTCGGCTCACGCAAGCTCCACCTGCGAATGCGGCGGGAAGATACGCTTTGTCGGAGCGGGTACGCAAAAGGTAGAAAGCGAGCTTGAAGAACTTTTTCCGGGTGTCGGCGTTATGCGCATGGATATGGATACAACATTTCAAAAAAGTGCTCACCAAGATATTTTAAATAAATTCAGAGATGAAAAAATACCAATTCTTCTCGGAACTCAAATGATAACAAAAGGTTTGGATTTTGAAAACGTTACTCTTGTAGGAGTTTTATCCGCAGACCAGGCACTTTATATTGATAACTATTATGCCACAGAGGATACTTTTTCACTTATAACGCAGGTTGTAGGACGTGCCGGGCGCGGGGATAAAGAGGGTCGGGCGGTTCTTCAAACCTTATCTCCTAAGAATGCTGTTATAGAGCTTGCTGCAAAGCAAGATTATATGGGTTTCTATGAAGATGAAATTAAACTGCGTGAAATACGAAATCTTCCGCCGTTTAGGGATTTAATTTCAATTACTGTTTCAGGCGAAAGCGAAGATGCTGCCGTGCGCGGTTGCATGCGCATACTTGGCAAAATTTCATATGCAATGAAAAACGCTTATAGCGATATTCAAGCAGAGATTTTTGGACCTGCTGCAGCAGCAGTAGCGAAGATAAACAACCGCTTCAGGTTCAGAGTGCAGATAGGCGGGGATTTTGATAAGCGTATGCGAGCTCTGATTTCAAGCCTTATACGTGATTTTAAACTTGATAGACAAAATAATGGGCTTCAAATTTCGGTAGACGTAAACTCTGAAGAGATGTAGTTGTTGTTAAAAAGATTAATGAAAAAAACGAGCAAATATGCGTAAAAGACTTGTTATAATGCGAGAAAAAAGGTATACTTAAAATAGTATATTTGTTTGCACGGGAGGAAACAAAATGGCAATCAGAAATATTTTAACCGATAACGATCCCACGCTTCGTAAAACTTCGAGAGAGGTCACTGAGTTTGATGACAGACTTCACACTCTGCTTGATGATATGAGAGAAACTATGGATGCGGCAAATGGCGTTGGTCTTGCTGCACCTCAGGTCGGCATACTTCGTCGAGTAGTGGTTATTCGCATAGACGATACGTATATTGAGCTTATAAACCCCGTAATAACAGAGATGAAAGGCGAGCAGGTAGACGCAGAGGGATGCTTGAGCTTGCCGGGTGTATGCGGAACTGTTAAACGTCCTAATTACGTTAAGGTTTCTGCGCAGGACAGACTTGGATGTTTCTTTGACGTGGGCGGAGAAGGTCTTATGGCGCGTGCGTTCTGCCATGAGATAGACCATTTGGACGGAATACTGTTTGCAGATAAGGCAGATGAAATGTTCGATGTGGAATAAGCAAAGGAGAGACCGCCAGTGAGAGTTTTATATATGGGAACACCGGATTTTGCGGTCCCACCACTTGAGGCGCTGCTAAAGTCAGGGCATGAGGTTTTGGCTGTCATTTCACAGCCGGACAGACCAAAAGGGCGCGGCATGAAAATGACACCGCCTCCGGTAAAGGTTGTTGCTCTGGAGAATGATATACCGGTTTATCAGCCGGAGAGTTTAAAAGACAATGCACTTTTGCCGATACTTGAGCAGTATAGGCCGGATGTTATTGCGGTTGTAGCATACGGAAAAATACTTCCTGAGTACGTTTTAAAATATCCGAAATTCGGTTGCATAAATGTGCACGGTTCACTTTTGCCTAAGTACAGAGGTGCAGCTCCTATACAGTGGGCGGTTATAAACGGCGAGGAGAAAACCGGAGTATGCACGATGTTTATGGATAAAGGTCTTGATACCGGGGATGTTTTGCTTACAAAGGTTACTGACATTACATCAGACGATACCGCTGAGAGCTTATTTGAGCGTTTGGCTCCGATGGGTGCAGATGTACTTGTTGAAACGTTAAAGGAAATTGAATGTGGGAATATTCAAAGAGTTCCGCAGGATGATGCGCTCAGTACGCTTGCTCCTCCTCTTTCAAAGGAAAATGCACATATTGACTGGTCTAAAAAATCAGGAGAGATTGACTGCCTGATTCGCGGCTGCTACAGTTGGCCGATTGCATATACATTGTGCGACGATATGCGTATAAAAATAACAAAATCAAAGCTTGGCAATGCATGCAACGCCGTACCCGGAAGTGTTATAAAAGTTGACGGTGACGGAATGACGGTTGCAGCAGGTGACGGCGGTTCTGTAATAATAAGCGAGTTTCAGCCGGAGGGGAGTAAACGTATGGCTCCAGATGCATATTTCAGAGGACATCCAACCATGATAGGTAAGGTATTAAAATAATTTCAAGGTGGTGTCTTTTAAATGTATTATTGGGGAATTGATATAACATATATCATTTTTGTTTTACCTGCGATAATTTTTACGCTTATAGCACAGTCGAGAGTTCAGAGCACATTTAAAAAATATAGTCAAGTAAGAATAATGCGCGGCTTTACCGGGGCTCAGATTGCGCAGGCGATGCTTAAATCGAACGGACTTGATAATGTGAGAATAGAGCATTGCAGCGGTTCGCTCAGCGACCATTATGACCCAAAGGCAAATGTTGTGCGCTTGTCTGATAGTGTATACGGTTCAAATTCCGTCGCTGCGGCAGGCGTTGCCGCGCACGAGTGCGGTCATGCTATCCAGCATGCGGTGGGTTATGCTCCGATTAAGTGGCGAATGGCGATTATTCCGATTTCAAGGTTTGGGTCGGTCCTCGCAATGCCACTTATATTGCTGGGGTTTGTTTTTAGCTTTCAGGCCCTTGTAACAGCGGGTATAGTGTTTTTTGGCGCGGCGGTTCTCTTTCAGCTAATAACGCTTCCGGTGGAATTTAATGCTTCAAGGCGCGCTTTAGCATCCCTTGAAATGAGCGGGACTCTTTCGGATGAAGAATTACCGAGCGCAAAGAAGGTCCTGTCTGCAGCCGCTATGACATATGTTGCGGCGCTCGCAGTGTCATTGGCGCAGTTTTTGCGGCTTATAATTTTGTTCGGTGGCAGACGCAGAGATTAATAATAAGAAACGGAGAATATCAGAATGGACGCAAGAGCGGCGGCCCTTAATACCTTAATTGCATACAGGCGCGAGGGCGCATGGTCAGAAGCGTATCTTAAGAAAATCGCGCGTTTAAATGATATGTCACAGCGCGATGTGGCTCTTGCGTCAAATATCTGTTATGGCGTAATCCAAAACTGCATGCTTTTGGATTTTTATATTGAATCATTTTCAAGTGTAAAAAAAATTAACCCTAAAATTCGCGATATATTGAGGATTGGCATATATCAGATTCTTTATTTAGACCGCATACCGGTAAGCGCGGCTGTAAATGAAGCGGTGAAAGCCGCTCGGGCGGATAACGCAAAAGCCGCGGGATTTGTAAACGCGCTATTGAGAAAGATTGCGGATAAGAAAGATAATTTGCCTCTACCGCAAGGTGATGAAAAATATAGGCTTTCCGTGTTAACCAGCCATCCTGAATGGTTGGTAGGCAAGTTCCTGAAAAATTTCGGACAAAATGCGGAGGAAATTCTTAAGGCAAATAACTTAGTTCCTGAAATATGTGCAAGAGTTAATTTGATAAAATGTGATGAGAAAACCGCAATAGAAGAGCTTTGGAAAGATAACGTCGGGGCGTGCGTTCATGAGTGGCTACCCGGGTGCATAGTTCTTAAAAATCCCGGGAACATTGAGGAACTTTTTGCTTATAAAGAGGGACTAATAACAGTGCAGGATACTGCAAGCCAAATAGCCGGAATGATAGTCGGGGCAAAACCGGGGGATAAGATTCTCGATGCGTGCGCAGCACCCGGCGGGAAATCTTTTGTCATGGCTCAGGAAATGGAAAATAATGGTGAGCTTTACTCGTGCGATATACATCCGCATAAGATAGATATTTTAAAAAAAGGTGCCGAAAGACTCGGTGTTTCTTGCATACATACAGTGCTTAAAGATGCGTCGGAGTATTGCCCGGAATTTGAAAATGCATTTAATGCGGTTCTTGCGGATGTTCCGTGCTCAGGGCTTGGAATAATCCGCAAAAAACCCGATATAAGATATAAAAATCCGGATGAACTTAAAAATTTGCCGGCGATTCAGGCGGCGATTTTAAAAAATGTATCACGATATGTAAAGCCGGGCGGGGTGCTCGTATATTCAACGTGTACGGTTCTCCCGCAGGAGAATGAAAAAGTAACGGATGCGTTTTTGAAGGAAAAACCGGAGTTTGAAAAAGAAGAATTCTATCTGCCGGGAATTTCCGGGAGTG
>JAZRUF010000007.1:0-6803 GCA_045652405.1 Eubacteriales bacterium
GGCGAACTTCTTGCCGAGCGGGGATACTCGCCGGTAATTATTTGCGAAAGTGCGGGAACTCAGGCGGAAGATGCAAAAACTATGAAAGATAGTTATGAAAATTTTCTAAAAGTTAATGGGTAGGAGGAGAAGATATGAAGAAAATCCTTATTTTAAATGGGCCTAATCTTAATTTACTAGGTTCGCGTGAAACGCAGATATACGGTGAAGAAACCCTTGATAAAATTATTGCTGACTGTGAAGTTAAGGCAAAGGAACTCGGGCTTGAAATCTCGGCATACCAGTCAAACCACGAAGGGGACCTTATTGACCAAATACACGCTGCACGCGGGGTATATGACGGAATAGTTATAAATGCAGGAGCGTATACGCACTACAGTATTGCAATTCATGATGCGATAAAAGCTGTACGCCTGCCATGCGTTGAGGTGCATCTTTCAAATGTTCACACGCGCGAGGAATTCCGGCATAAGTCATACCTTTCACCGGTGTGCATAGGCGTAATATGCGGGTTTGGGAAGATGAGTTATTTGCTCGCTTTGGAAGCTCTGGCAAAATTTTAGATTTATACTTGCAAAATTTGAGATAATAGGGTACAATATATACACATATGAAGAAAATTCTATCAATGGAGGAAAAAATAGATGATTTCAGCAGGCGAATTCAGAAACGGCGTTACCTTTGATATGGAAGGTCAGGTCTTCCAGATTATCGAGTTCCAGCACGTAAAACCCGGTAAGGGTGCGGCTTTTGTAAGAACCAAAATCCGCAATATTATCACCGGTGCGGTAGTTGAAAAGACTTTCAGCCCGACCGATAAGTTTGAGCCGGCATATGTTGAGCGCAAGGATATGGAATATCTTTACAACGATGGTGAGCTCTACTACTTTATGGACGTTGAGACCTATGAGCAGCAGCCGCTTAATTCGGACAAGCTGACCGATAGCTTCCGCTTTGTTAAGGAGAATATGATTGTTAAGATTCTCTCTTACAAGGGTAATGTATTCGGCGTTGAGCCGCCTACATTCGTAGAGCTTGAGATTACCGAGACTGACCCGGGCTTCAAGGGTGATACTGCTACTAACGTAACCAAACCCGCAGTTCTTGAGACCGGCGCGGAGATTAAGGTTCCGCTCTTTATCGACATCGGCGATAAGATTAAAATTGATACACGCACCGGTGAATACCTCGAGCGTGCGAAGTAATTTTGTAAGAAAACAATGCCCTCACGCACTTGCGCGAGGGCATTATAAATATTTTAATTAAAGGGGTATTGTAATTATGAGTTTGATTGAAAGAGCAGCGTATTTAAAAGGTCTGGCAGATGGAATGGAGCTTGACGAGAGCAAGAAGGAAGGTAAGCTTTTAAAGGCGGTTATTGATGTTATAAATGACATGGCATTATCCGTTGATGAGCTTGAAGATTGCACCGCTAATATTGAAAGCGAACTCGATGAGGTTGCGGAAGAGCTTTTGAGCATTGAGCATGCAATTGACTGTGATTGCGGTGATGATTGTGAAGAGTGGGAAGATGACTGTGACTGCGATTGTGATGAGTGCAATTGCGATGAGTATTATTACAGCGTTGTTTGCGGAAGCTGCAACGAGGAGATTACAGTAGATGAGTCAATAATTGAGCTCGGCAAAATCCAGTGCCCGAACTGTGGTGAGGAGCTTGAGTTTGATATGGATTGCGAAGACGGCTGCGACTGTGATTGCTGCCACTAAAATATAATAATAAGAACCGGAGTTTTTGCAAAAACTCCGGTTCTTTCTCTATCTTCTGTCGCCTCTTTGGTTTGTTGGGGTATCCAGGACGGAGAGGGTAGACACTACACAGTTATTATCTCTTAAATAATCTAAAATTTTATTGAGCGCTGACACGGTTTGCGCTGAATCTGTAAAACGAATAACCGCATATGTTTGTTTCTTGAGTGAGTTTATAACCGTGTTTGAGATTCGGTTTGCCGAGGGATTTGAATATCCGCCATTTGCGTTGATGGTCCAGTCCCAGTAGCGGTATCCTGAATTAATTAAAGCGTCTGCGCATTGCGAGGAAAGGGTTGATTTGCTGCCGTTTGGAACACGTACAAGATGCGATTTAACGTGCGAAATCTCATACAAAAGGTCGTTTGTTTTACTAAGCTCATTAAGCATAGTTTCCGGGGTGGAAAAGGTTTTACTGTCATTAAAAAAACCGCTTATACCAATTTCATGCCCATCAACCACCATTCGCCTTACAGTATCGTCGTTTGCGAGCAAGGTGTTGCCGGAGAGAAAAAACGTAGCCTTCATCCTTCGTCTTGACAAGGCATCCAGGATAGCTTTATTATATTCACCTGAGTGTATGTCAAATGTTATAAATACACGTTTTTGAACGGTTACTTCTTCGGCTCCACCCGAGGATTGCGTACCGGATGAACCTTGACCTTGCTGCTGTGAACCCGAGGGGCTGTTTTCCGGTGCTTTTGAAGCATTATACTGCGCTATGAGTTCAGGGATTTTGCTTTTTACTATATAGGAAAACATGGAATCTGTTAGCTTTGAAGTGGTGCGAAAACGAACGCAAGAAGCAGAGTCAATATACGAATATATTATGCCAAGCTGTGAAGCAGTAAATTGCGCCGGAACATAGAAAGTTCCGTGGGTTGAAAGTACATTTTGTGAATGTTTTATGTTGTCCTTTGTGTTATATGCAGTGCGCTCATCAAGATTAAATACGAGGGTGTTTTCCCACGTATAAAGAACGAGAGTTCTTGAATCAGCGTTATACGAACTGCTTACCTTTAAATCTCCACTTGTAAGGCAGTTGTAGTCCACGTACCACACACCGCCGGATTTTATAGGCATTGCATCGGTAAGGGGGAGGATCATATTGTTTGTAGCCACGAAAACTTCGCCTGCTGCCCAAATTGGTACAGGAAATATGCATATTAGCAATGCACATACTATGATAATGGAGAAAATGCGTTTCATAATAATGGGTTCACCTCCGCATAAAGTGGATAATAGGAGTAATGATACAAGGTTCTCAGGGAGTTTGCCGAAAGAATACGCGTTGTTAACTCGAAAATGTTTTGTGTTTTTCCTTGAGGTTATTATATCACAAGTGAGTTTAAAAGGGAATAATATAAAAAATTACTTGCAGTATAAAAATTGTGTGATATAATTATTAATGTTATAATTGAAGAAGAAGTCAAGGAGGAATAACCAATGTTGCAAATTTCTGTTACTAAAGCCTCTGTGCTTAAAGAAAAGCCGGAGCCCAGCACACTGGGTTTTGGTAATTATTTTACCGACCACATGTTTATTATGGATTACAGCGACGGTAAGGGCTGGCATAATATGAGAATTGTGCCGTTTGGAAAGATTGAGTTGCATCCGGCATCTACCGTGCTTCACTACGGTTCTGAAATCTTTGAAGGTCTTAAGGCATACCGCCGTGCTGACGGTGAGGTCCAGATGTTTAGACCTATTGAAAATATCCGCAGAATGAACCGTTCTGCTGACAGACTTTGCCTGCCTCAGATTGATGAGGATATGGCTATGGAAATTCTTGAGACATTTGTAAAGCATGAGCAGGATTGGACTCCGTCTGCTACGGGCACTTCGCTTTATCTGCGTCCGTTTATGTTTGGAAATGATGAAACTCTCGGCGTTCACGCGGTTCATAATGCTACCTTCATGATTATTGCATCCCCAGTAGGCAGCTATTATAAAGAGGGTATCAACCCGGTTAAGATTATGATTGAAGCTGACGATGTCCGCGCGGTACGCGGCGGCACCGGTTATGCAAAGTGTGGCGGAAACTACGCAGCCAGCAACCGTGCCGGTGAAAGAGCAGAGCAGAACGGATATTCTCAGGTTCTGTGGCTTGACGGTGTTGAGAGAAAGTACATAGAAGAAGTCGGCGCTATGAACGTAATGTTCAAGATAAATGGCGAGATTGTCACCCCGGCACTGACCGGCTCTATCCTTCCGGGTATTACACGTATGTCCTGCATCGAAGTGCTCAAGAGCGAAGGATACAATGTTTCTGAGAGACTCCTCAGTATTGACGAGCTTGAAAAGGCTATGGCTGACGGTACTTTGGAAGAAGCATGGGGTTGCGGCACTGCGGCTGTTGTTTCTCCAATTGGAGAGCTTCGTTATAAGGACAAAGTGTTTACCGTAAACGGCGGAAAAATCGGCGAGGTAACTCAGCATCTTTATGATACGCTCACCGGAATTCAGTGGGGCAGAATTGAGGATAGCTTCGGCTGGACTGTTCCGATTAAATAAAAACATGTATAACAAAAACCGCTTTGAGAGAAATCTTAAAGCGGTTTTCTGTTTATGTTAAATAGTTGTTTATTTTATTAAAAAAATGTTGAAGAAAAATTTTTATAACGTTTAAATATCCGTCAAAGAAATATCATATTTATGTTCTATACTGTAATTACAAAATGCAGAAAGGATGATAAATATGTTTAACAGAAACAGTGAATACGAAAATTACAACCTCTATACTTACAGGTCGTCGCCGGAACTTTATATGAAGACTAAAAAGTCAAAGTCACAAAATAAGAAAATTGCGGCGGTGATGTGTTCTACCGTGGTTCTCTCTTCGATTATCGGCTTTGGCGGAGGTATGTTGGCAAGTCAAATGCATGGGGTGGACAGTGGTTCGCGGACGACGAATGTTCCGATTACATCCATAGTTTCAGTAAGCGAAAAGAAGTTGGGCAGCACCGCAGAAGTCGCGGCTGCAGCGATGGAGAGCGTTGTCGAAATCCGCACGGAGAGCGTAACACTCGGTAATAGGATAATGGGACAATATATATCCGAGGGTGCGGGAAGCGGCGTTATATTTTCTTCTGATGGGTATATAGTAACCAATAATCACGTTATACAGGGCGCGAATAAAATAACGGTTACTACGCGTGATGGGACTGAGTTTCAAGCAAAGCTTATAGGGGCAGATGTCAAGACGGATTTGGCAGTAATCAAGGTGGATGCAAAGGATTTGAAAGCTGCTAAACTCGGAAAGTCGGGTAATTTGGTTGTAGGAGAAGAGGTTGTTGCAATAGGCAATCCGCTCGGCCAGCTTGGCGGAACGGTTACAAATGGCATTATAAGCTCTCTGGACAGGGAAATAGATATTGAAGGAGAGAAAATGACGCTTCTGCAGACCGATGCATCCGTAAACCCCGGCAATTCCGGTGGTGGACTTTTTGACTGCGGGGGTCAGCTCGTTGGTGTTGTAAACGCAAAATCATCCGGCAGCGGTATTGAAGGCTTGGGGTTTGCAATACCCATTGACAACGCAATCCCAATCATAGAAGAGCTTGTATCTAACGGTTATGTAAGCGGTCGTGTGGATATAGGGATGAGCTTTACGGATGTCAATGACCGGGCTGCATTTTTATACGGAATGAGTAGCGCAGGAGTGTATGTGTCCGAGGTTAAGGCAGGTTCTGCCGCGGAAAAAATAGGAATACGCGCCGGAGATCGTATAGTATCAGTTGATGGTATAAAAATCACAGATACTGAGCAACTGCAGGACACTTTGGTTAAATACAAGGTGGGTGATACGCCGAAAATAGTTGTTGAGCGCAACGGAAAACAGGCTGAGGCCTCACTTGCTTTAGAAGAGGACCGAGCCGGAAATGGAAACTTGTTCTAATATATTAAAGCCTCGAAGCAATTGCTTTGAGGCTTTTTGCAGCTTAAATAAGCAGCGGTTGAAGTTGCTTCTTTTGGAGAGCAAAAGTAAGAGTGTCCGGAATTTTTGACATGTCTGCAACTAAAGAATTTTCTTTCTTCTGAGCATCATCCTGACCGTAGGGTACAAAATAGATGTTTTTTATCGCATGAAGTGTTCCAATGTTTTTGGCGTTTATTCCGAGTCCGTCGTTGGTGGACGGAGCAATTATAAGAGGACGTTGATTTCGCAGATGTGCTTTTGCAGCCATGGTTACCGAAGTGTCGGTTATTCCGTTTGCAAGTTTTGCAATTGTGTTTCCGGTGCACGGAGCGATAATCAGTGCATCAAGCAGTTTTTTGGGACCTATTGGCTCTGCATCATGTATAGTGTGAATTATACCGTGACCGCATATATCGGATATTTCTGAAATGAAATCCGAGGCTTTACCAAAGCGGGTATCCGTGGTATACGCGCTTTGAGACATAATAGGAAGTACATCGTATCCACCCTCGACGAGCAGCTTTATCTGTGGAATAACTTTTTTGAAGGTACAAAAAGATCCGCTTATAGCAAAACCTATTGTTTGATTTGTCATTTATTTACATCCCCATTCGTCGATTATGTTGTAAATAGTGCGTTTCATGATGTTTCCGGCGGTGACCGGAGCTACGCGCCCGGGGAGGGATAATTCCCACAGTGCACGTATGCCAAGCCTTTCTGCGGCAGAAAAATCAATGCCGCCGGGCTTTGAGGCGAGGTCTATACAAAGGCAACCGGGTTTTAACTGTGAAAGAAGGTTATGATCAAAAATTATGTGCGGAACTGTGTTGAAAATAAGATCAAAATCGCCCACATTTCCGCTAAGCGCGTATGTGTTTACGGTGTTGTACCCATATGCGTCTGCCCATGTCAGATCACCGAATTTTCGTGCGGATAAGTCGGAGGCCAAGCGGTCTTAGGAAGACAACATTCACACACAACTCCTTGGCACACAGAACGACATGGCTACGATCCGACTTGATCAAAATCGCCCACATTTCCGCTAAGCGCGTATGTGTTTACGGTGTTGTACCCATATGCGTCTGCCCATGTCAGATCACCGAATTTTCGTGCGGAT
>JAZRUF010000008.1:0-2115 GCA_045652405.1 Eubacteriales bacterium
TCCTCAGGGTTTATGTATAACGACTGCTTATACATTCTGACCGGCGAGGAGTATGTATATGTCAAGGCGACGCTTGAAATCGGCGCGACGGTTCCGACAATCAAGACGGGGAATATGTCAGACGGTGACGAGGATGCGGTATATATCCCGATAACACGGCATGATATAAAAACCGCGAGTTATCAAAATCAAAATCTGGGTGTGATGGGTGAAGCCTATGAAGAGGCAAGCATGGTAACCTGCATGAGGAGAAACAAAGTCATTTTTGATTGCACGAATGGCGAGGGAAATAAAAACGGAAGTGTAATATCGTTGGATGCAGCAATACCTGACGGCACACATCTCAGGGAGATAACGATAGAAACTGAGCAGGGAACCAGGTTTACCTGCGATACAGGACACCGCACACTGGTAAACGGCTCAAGCTACACATACGATGATGACCCGATTATACACTATGCTTATCTTATCCGCGGAAATGCTATCAATGCGGGGTGGCAAGAGAAAAAAGAAAAGGTGTATTCAAGTAGCAGCGGTATAACAAAAACCGAGGACGGAACAAGCGTTTTAATAATGGATATGACAGCATTTTATGAGGTTATGGACTATAACGAGGACACCAGCCAGTGGTTTACAGTAACCTACCCTGCGGAGATACCGAAGGTTGAGCTGTCAAGCGGTGAGGAAAAGGAGTACACAGACTATTTTGACCGCATACGCAAGTGCCGTATATTTAACTGGTACAACAGCAGGCTCTTTGTTGCGGGAAATCCGGATTATCCGAATGCGGACTGGTATTCCGAGGTGGGTGACCCGACGTATTTTAAGGAGATAAACTACACCGAGATAGGAAATGAGGATTCGAAGATACTCGGATACTTACCTGTCGGTGAGCAGCAGGCAGTAATAAAAAGTGACAGTGTCGAGCTTCAGGACGCGTCGGTATACCTTAGGAGCGCGGAGTGGGATGAGACGGACGGATATTTCTTCCCGCTGCGCCGAGGTGTAATAGGAATAGGCGCGCTGGGGTTTGGAAGCTTTGCAAATCTGGTTGACGACCAAATGTATCTGTCCGGCGACGGAGTAATGGGGATTATATGCGAGAACATAAGCGGAGAGAGGATAATTCACTCGCGTTCAACGCGTATAAACAGTAAACTCCTCAAGGAGCCTGATTTAAACCGCGCGGTGTGCTGCACGTGGAATGGGTACATGCTCATTGCGGTGAACGGAAATGTGTATGTTGCCGACTCACGGCAGAAGAGTTACGCGCGGAATGTTTCGGGAAACTTTGAGTACGAGTGGTATTACTGGCAGGATTTCCCTGTAGCGTGCTTCTTTGTAAAGGGCGATGAGCTGTTTTTCGGCTCAGCAGATGGGAAAATATGCAGGTTAAACACCGACCTTGAAATAAGCAAGAGGTACTCGGACTGGCCGTCAGGACTTTCGGGCGAGCCGGTGGGGATAAATGCGGTTTGGGCGACCAGGTTTGATGATGATGGCGATTTTGCCGTTAAAAAGAACATGCGCCGCCGCGGCTGCGGGATATTCCTTAAAGGTGCAAAAAACGGCACTGTCAAGATTAAGGTGCGCTTGGATGACGAGTACATGCGCGACCTTTGCGAGCGCGCCCACGGCGTATATGATATTGGAAAGAGCGAGTTTTACGATTTAGAACCGGATATGCTTCCGCCGGGTCCCATCGCGGTAGGCAAAAAGGTTAAGAAATACTCGGTCATTCAGGTGATATGCAGCTCGTCTGAGCCCGGAGAGGAGTTCGGCATACTCGGAATTGAGCGAAGATTTGTAAAGGGACGATTTATTAAGTAAAAAATTTTTTTGGAGGAATGCAACATGACTGAAGAAACCAATCAGGTAATGGAGCGCGAGACGGATGCGCTTCCGGAGATGCTCTTTGACGCGGCGGAAACCACGCACGCGCAGGGCGATGAGGGGGCAGTGCCTCAGACGATAACCGTCAAGTACAACGGTGAGGAGAGGCAGATAAGTCTCGAGGAGGCGGTTGTGCTTGCTCAGAAGGGCATGAATTACGACCATGTAGTGGCAGAGCGTGACAGCAAATACAAGCGGGAGCTGGATGTACTGGAGCGTTAC
>JAZRUF010000009.1:0-9902 GCA_045652405.1 Eubacteriales bacterium
CATGTGCCATATCTGCACCTGCGACTTTAAGATTTTTAAGTGCGGTTTCCAAATTTGCAAAATCTGCTGATAAAAGTGACGGTGCTATCTGAATCATGAAAGAATCCTCCGTTTCAGTAAAAGTAAAAAGTGAGTAACACATTTTGCTTTTAAAACATACTAATGAATATAGGCGCTGGAAAACATAACGCAAGTCGAATTTGCCGTAAGCCTCGGCCGAAATGCCCTGTCCCTCGACGTCCATTGGGTTTATATGCTTTTTAATCAGCGGTTTTCATGCGCCTTTTATATAACCCGTCCGTGATTGCAACTGCAGTTGCGGGCGGGTCTTATTATGGAATATTATAATGCAATTGAGTCAAATTGTATAGCTTTTTTTAAAAGTTGAATTTAAATATTTGCAAAACCGTTCTTTACTATCGCGCGATTATTGTATATAATATAGGTTAGTGTAATATTTCCTATCGTAAATTTGGTTGGAGGATTAAAAATATGAACAGGGTTTACCGATGCTATACCGAGAAACGCCCGGGCTTTGATGTCGAAGCACGTGGGCTTTTAAACGAGCTGCGTGAGAATTTAGGTGTCACCTCGCTTGAAGGCCTGCGCTTGTTTAACCGCTATGATGTACAAGGTATAGAGGAGAAGGATTACCGTGCAGCGCGCACTATCATCTTCTCCGAGCCGCAGTGCGATGATTGCTTTGATGAAAATCTGCCGGAGCTTTCCGGAGTATATAATATCCTTTGCGTAGAGGCTCTGCCCGGTCAGTACGACCAGCGCGCGGATTCGTGCGCTCAGTGCGTGCAGATAATGACATGTCAGGGACGACCGCTGGTAAGAGCCGCGCGTGTGTATGTCCTGATGGGTAACTTGAGTGACAAGGATTTGGGCATTATCCGCGGATACCTTATTAACCCGGTCGAATGCCGTCAGGCATCAGAAGAGAAGCCGGTGACGCTTGAGGAGAGCTATGCAATCCCCGAGTCGGTCGAAACTCTTACCGGATTTATCACCTATTGCGAAGATGAGCTTTCTGCATTTTTGGGTGAGTACGGTCTTGCTATGGATTCGGATGACCTACGTCTGCTGCAGAGCTATTTCCGCGATACCGAGAAGCGTGACCCGACTATTACCGAAGTGCGCATGATTGACACATACTGGTCTGACCATTGCCGCCATACTACCTTCGGAACGCATATTGACGATGTCAGCATTGACGATGAGCGCGTAAAAGAAGCGTACAAGCTCTATATTGATGCCCGCCGTGAGATATACGGTGATGAAGTCGCCGCAAAGCGCCCGGTAACGCTTATGGACATCGCTACCTGCGCGGTTAAGCTTCTTAAGAAGCGTGGCGGACTCAAAGAGCTCGACGAATCCGAAGAAATAAATGCATGCAGCATACATGTTACCGCTAACGTAAACGGCGAGGAGCAGGATTGGCTATTGATGTTTAAAAACGAAACACATAACCACCCGACCGAGATTGAGCCGTTTGGCGGTGCAGCCACCTGCCTGGGCGGTGCTATCCGTGACCCGCTGTCGGGACGTTCATATGTTTATCAGGCGATGCGCGTGACCGGAAGCGGTGACCCACGCACTCCGGTTTCCGAAACGCTGCCCGGTAAGCTTCCGCAGAGAAAAATCACTCAGACGGCTGCAGCCGGATATTCATCATACGGTAACCAGATTGGTCTGGCTACAGGCCTTGTTCATGAGTTCTATCATCCGGGGTACGTTGCAAAGCGCATGGAAATCGGCGCAGTAGTAGGCGCAGCTCCTGCGGAGAATGTACGCCGTGAGCGTCCGGAGCCCGGTGATGTGGTAATCCTGCTTGGCGGACGTACAGGTCGTGACGGCTGCGGCGGTGCAACCGGTTCAAGTAAAACCCATACCATAGAGTCACTTTCTGATTGCGGCTCCGAGGTTCAGAAGGGTAACCCACCTGAGGAGAGAAAAATTCAGCGTCTGTTCCGCAAGAAGGAAGTTACGCGCATGATAAAGCGCTGCAATGACTTTGGCGCGGGCGGTGTGTCGGTCGCTATTGGTGAGCTGGCTGACGGACTTAAAATAAACCTTGATTGCGTTCCCAAGAAATATGAAGGACTTGACGGTACAGAGCTTGCAATCTCAGAGTCTCAGGAGCGTATGGCGGTAGTTGTTGCAAAGTCAGACGCGGATGCGTTTATAAAAGCTGCGGGAATGGAAAACCTTGAAGCGGTTGAAGTTGCAGAGGTAACTGAAGAGCCGCGCCTGCGCATGAGTTGGAATGGTAAAACTATTGTTGACATTTCGCGCGAGTTTTTAAACTCAAACGGTGCGGAAAAGCATGCAAAAGCTAAAATAAATAAAGTTGAGGGAAAATACTCCACGGAGTCAAGCGCAGCACCTGCTGAGCGTCTGAAAGCTATGGCGGCTGATTTAAACGTCGCATCACAGCGCGGTCTCGGCGAGAGATTTGACGCATCCATAGGTGCATCAAGCGTACTGCATCCGTTTGGCGGAAAAAATCAGCTCACTCCAACCCAGGCTATGGCGGCAAAGCTTCCGGTTCTTTCGGGTGAGACGGACACCTGCTCGGTAATGGCATTCGGCTTTAATCCGTATATGAGCGAGAAGGACCCATTTGCGGCTGCTGAGTGCGCGGTTGTCGAGTCGGTTGCAAAGCTTGTAAGCTCGGGATGTGACTACCGCAAGGCGTATCTTACTTTCCAGGAATACTTTGAGCGCCTGCGCGAGGACGCTGTGCGTTGGGGCAAGCCCTTCGCAGCACTTCTCGGTGCATTCAAGGCTCAGGTAGAGCTCGGGCTCGGCGCTATAGGCGGTAAGGACTCTATGTCCGGCTCGTTTATGGATATGGACGTTCCACCGACTCTGGTATCATTTGCAATCGCTCCGGAAAAGACCGAAAAGGTCATCTCTCCGGAATTTAAAGCAGCGGGCAACCCTGTGTATATGTTTGCGCCCGACCACGGCGAGGAAAATATTTCATTTGCTGAGGTTAAAAAGAATTGGGATAGATTCCGCAAGCTCCATGAGCAGGGCAAGATTCTCTCTGCATGGGCACTCACTGCGGGCGGCGCAGCTGAGGGCATCCTCAAAATGAGCATGGGTAATGACATCGGATTTACCGCTCAGTCAGGAATTTCCGGTGAACTGTTCTTTGAGTTAAACTACGGCGCAATCATTGCAGAATGTGCAGGCGAGGTTGACGGCGGATTACTCATCGGTTATACGACTGATAAAAAGGAGATTTCGCTCGGCGATGCGCCTGTAGCAATTTCAGAGCTTAAAGATATTTGGGAATCTGTATTTGAGCCGGTATTTCCGACGCGTGCGGCAGAAGGAACTGCCTCTATGGAAACCAAATGCGGTGCAAAGATTTTAAATCACTGCAAAGATACATTTGCAAAGCCGAAGGCGGTTATACCCGTATTCCCGGGTACCAACTGTGAGTACGATACAGCGCGTGCAGTTGAGCGCGCCGGCGGCAGTGCGGAGATAATTGTAATACGCAACTTAAATAAAAAGAACCTCGAGGAGTCAGTAGACGCATTTGCAAAGGCATTATCATCTGCGCAGATGCTTGTTCTGCCCGGCGGCTTCTCTGGCGGTGACGAACCGGACGGCTCGGGTAAGTTCATCGCATCATTCCTGCGTAATCCGGCGGCTATGGAGGCGGTTCACAAGCTGCTTCGTGAGCAGGACGGTCTTGCTCTGGGTATCTGCACCGGCTTCCAGGCATTGGTTAAGTTGGGACTTGTGCCGTTTGGCGAAATAAGACCGATGACAGACGAGTGCCCGACGCTTACCTTTAACCTTATCGGTCGCCATCAGTCGCGCTATGCATACACTACTGTAGCGTCAAACCGTTCACCGTGGCTTTCAAAGTGTAACGTCGGCGATGTTTTTGCTATCCCGATGTCTCACGGCGAGGGAAGATTTGTAGCACCAGAAGATGTGCTCAAATCCCTTGCGGAAAACGGTCAGATTGCAACGCAGTACGTCACACCTGACGGAGATGCATCCGCGGCGATTGAAGGAAACTTAAATGGCTCAATGTGGGCGATTGAAGGTATTACCTCACCGGATGGACGAGTGCTCGGCAAGATGGGACATTCCGAGCGTTGGAGCCGAGATGTTGCGAAGAATATCTACGGTGCTAAATTCCAACCGTTGTTTGAGGGCGGCGTAGAGTACTTTAAATAATAAAAAACATATTATAAATAATGCCGAGCTCTCTTGTAGAGCTCGGCATTTGTTTTCGCGCCTGAAGAGCCAAATCATAACCACCGGTTTACTGGTGGTTATGATTCTGTAATTTCAAAAAAGCGTTTTCCGTTTTCACATGTTATACGCCCAAGTTCATCTATGGGCATTTCAAGGTATTGGGCAAACTTTTCCGCGATATTGGGAATGTATGCAGGGGAATTGCGCCGTCCGCGATACGGTACCGGTGTAAGATATGGGCAATCCGTTTCAAGCATCAGACGGTGGGTAGGCATTCTGCGTATAACCTCCGGCGCGGTCTTTGCGTTTGTAAACGTAGCTGACCCGCCGAATGACATATAAAACCCTAAATTGGTTATCTCTTTAGCGTATTCAACACTTCCGGAGAAGCAATGGTATACAACCTTTAAATCCGAAAAGTCGCGCAGTATGTTAAGGCAATCCTCGTGCGCCTCGCGGTCATGAATAATCACCGGCATTTTAAGCTCGCGTGCAAGCATAAGCTGGTCACGAAAACGCGCCTTCTGTACATCACGCGGGGAAAAATCGTAGTGATAGTCAAGCCCTATTTCACCGATTGCCTGTATTTTCGGCTCCTTTGCCAAGCTGCGAATAGTATCTAAATCTGCATCCGTCATCTCATCTGCAGAATGCGGGTGCACGCCGACTGCACCGTATATAAAATCCCAACGGCGTGTAAGCTCAAGCGTGGTATAGCACGACGGCATATCACATGCGGCGTTTAACACCAGGGATATTCCGCTATCTTTTAGCGATGCGATTACTTCTTCGCGGTCTTCATCAAAGCGTTTATTATCCAAATGTGCGTGAGTGTCAAAAAACATATTGAGTCCTCCTTGTATGCTCATCTAAGTATAGCACATTTGAAGCCTTTACGCACTAATAAAATATTATAGTTTGGTTTCAGTTTTAAAAAGGGTATTGATTTTTTATTCGGATGCGGTTAAACTGTCTGCGATAAAAGTGTTTCCGCGGAGATTGGGATAGAAGCTTTGGCGTATGACTTTTATGGCATTGCCATGGCAAAGGATTTTGCCGTGTTCGCGCAAATGCGCATATCTGAGCTTCGGATTGGGATCTATGTATGCGTATTCACTCAAAAGTTCTGCAGGGATATGTTCACCGCAACTGTGTATCGCAAGATAGTATGCGCTCTTGTATGATAAGAGAGTAGCGGGAAGCGTCTCACGCAGATGCGGAGCAGCATTGATAAGATGTTCAAAATCCTCAAAAAGGCAGAGAATTTCTATGCTGTTTGTTTCTTTAAAGATATGCGCAAAGATAAGAACTGCTTGACCGTTTATGTAGGTTTCAACGTCAATTGCGCCGTCGGCATCCATCCCAAGTTCAACAAAGCTCTGGCGTATCATATCCGCTGTGCTTTGACTGTTTATGGATTGAGTGCAGATTCCTTTTGAACTTAACTCCTCTAAATTTGTAACAAGTGCAATGCTCGTTGCACAAATGGCTTGTATTTTCATTTTGTCCCCTCCGAATAAAATTAACTCTATCCCTATTATAAAGCTTTTAACAGATTAAAAAAATGCAAAAAGATTTCCAGTTGCGGGGATATAAATGATATGTGCAAAATAGCACGCATGAGCAGGCATCAGACTGAGTCAGGAGACGTATGAACAGTTGTGATTTTTTTGTGTATTATATTTGCGGAAATCTTGACATTTGCGCAGAAATGTTATAAAATTTACCCTGTAGCCGTGTGAAGTCAAATACATTTGCTCGGCGTGGGGCGTAAAGCCCGGTAAGGGCTGCAGTTGATGAGGTGTTGACCTTCGTCCCGCTACTGTGGGACGGAGGTTTTTGCATGTCAGCGCCCAATACAATCCTAAAAAAAGGCGGATGAAAAATGGAAAAAATAACAGCGCCGAGAGGCACGAAGGATATGCTCCCGGCAGACGCACATAAATGGCACTATGTTGAAAACAAACTGCGTGATATTGCGCGACGTTTCGGTTTTACGGAAATCCGTTTCCCGACTTTTGAGGAGATTGGCCTCTTCCAGCGCGGCGTAGGTGATACTACCGACGTTGTGCAGAAGGAAATGTACGATTTTGTTGACAAGGGCGGTCGCCATATGGCTTTGCGTCCGGAGGGAACCGCATCTGTAGTGCGAAGTGTTATTGAAAACTCGCTTTGCGCTCAGGGTCTGCCTGTAAAGGTATACTACATTGCGCCCAACTTCCGTTATGAAAAGCCGCAGGCGGGTCGTCTGCGTGAGCATCACCAGTTCGGAATTGAGTGCTTTGGTGCAACCGGTGCGGCTGCGGATGCTGAGGTTATTTCGCTTGCGCATACAATGCTCGGGGAACTAGGTATAACCGGGGTAGAACTCCATATAAATTCATGCGGATGCCCCAAGTGCCGTACGGCATACCACTCCGCACTCAAAGAGTATTTTGCCGACAGGCAGGACAAGCTGTGCGGAACCTGCCTTGACCGTTTGGGCAGAAATCCCATGCGTATTTTAGATTGCAAAAGCCCGGTCTGCCAAGAGGTTGCCAAGGATGCCCCAATTATTCTTGATTATCTGTGCGATGAATGCACCGAGCATTTTAACCAACTCAAGGATTATCTGGACGGATGCGGGATAAGCTATGTAGTGGACCCGCGCATTGTCCGTGGCTTGGATTATTATACCAATACGGTTTTCGAGTTTATAGTCGATTGCATTGGCGCGCAGTCAACGATTTGCGGCGGCGGCCGCTATAACGGCTTGGTTGAGTCCCTCGGCGGTCAACCGACTCCGGGTCTCGGATTCGGCTGTGGCTTGGAGCGCCTGCTCATAACGATGGAAGCTCAGGGCGTGGAAATCCCGCAGGAGGGTGCACCGGATCTGTTTATTGCGGCTATGGGCGATGCTGCAGATAAAGCGGTGCAGACGCTTACATGCAAGCTTCGAGCTATGGGCTGTGCGGCAGAGCGTGATATAATAGGTAGGTCGCTCAAGGCTCAAATGAAATTTGCCGATAAGCTCGGCGCACGTTTTAGCGTGGTAATCGGTGATGATGAGCTCAGCCAAGGAAAGATAACAATTAAGAATATGGAAACGCGCGAAACTATAGAATGCTCAATCGACGCGGAGGAAATCTGCCGCGCGGTTTTAAATTAGAAGGAGAAGAGGTTTTAAACCATGGAAAATCTACAGGGACTTAAACGAACCGACTATTGCGGAATGTTCCGCCCGGAGCATATCGGTCAGGAGGTTACGGTTTTCGGCTGGGTTCAGCGTATGCGAAACTTAGGTGGACTGATTTTTATTGACTTGCGTGACCGAACCGGCATTGTTCAGTGTACGTTTGACGAAGCTGACGATAAGGAAATGTTTGACCGCGCATTCACCGTAAGAAGTGAGTTCGTTCTGGCGGTGCGCGGAGTAGTGCGCAGCCGTGGTGAGGGCGCTATAAACGATAAAATCCCGACCGGCGGTGTTGAAATTTTGGCTCACGAGCTTCGTATACTCAACAGCGCGGCAACCACACCCTTTGAAATTGTTGAGGACAGCGACGTTAACGACGTTCTGCGCCTTAAGTACAGATACCTTGACCTTCGCCGTCCGGATATGCAGCGCACAATTGCTCTGCGCCACCGTGTAACCAAGGTTACCCGCGATTACTTTGATGAGCAGGGCTTCTATGAAATTGAAACCCCGATGCTTACAAAATCAACCCCCGAGGGCGCACGCGACTATTTGGTTCCTTCACGTGTACACCCGGGCAAGTTCTATGCTCTGCCACAGTCACCGCAGCAGTATAAGCAGCTTCTCATGCTTTCGGGATTTGACCGTTATATGCAGATTACCCGCTGCTTCCGCGACGAGGATTTGCGTGCAGACCGTCAGCCGGAGTTTACACAGGTTGATCTTGAAATGTCATTTGTTGATGTGGATGACGTACTTGCTATAAACGAGGGATATATTGCACGTCTGTTCCGCGAAGTGCTGGGACGTGAAATTGAGCTTCCGCTTCGCCGTATGCCATATAAAGAGGCTATGGAGCGCTTTGGCTCCGACAAGCCTGACCTTCGCTTCGGATACGAGCTTCGCGATTTGTCCGACGCGGTTAAAAATTGTGGATTCCAGGTGTTCGCCGGAGCAGTCGCCGCAGGCGGCAGTGTGCGCGGCATAAAGATTGACGGCGGCGCATCCAGGTTTACCCGCAAGGAGATTGACAGCTTAGGCGAATTTGTAAAAACCTATCGCGCAAAAGGACTTGCATGGCTTAAATTAAACGGCGCGGAAACCACTTCAAGCTTTGCTAAATTTATGACTGAAGAGGAGCTTGAAGCAATTAAATCTGCAATGCAGGCTCAGGACGGCGACCTTATCTGCATAGTTGCAGATGCAAAGGACGACGTAGTATTTGCGGCTCTCGGCGCACTCCGCTGCGAATGTGCAAAACGCCTTGATGTAATTGATAAGGATAAATACGAGCTTCTGTGGGTAACCGAGTTCCCGCTTCTTGAGTACGACGAGGAAGAGAATAGATACGTTGCAAAGCACCATCCGTTTACTTCTCCGATGGACGAGGATGTTCAGTATCTTGAGTCTGACCCGGGAAGAGTTCGCGCAAAAGCGTATGATATGGTAATAAACGGCTCTGAAGCAGGCGGCGGCTCGATAAGAATTTATTCCTCTGAGCTTCAGGAGCGTATGTTCCAGGCACTCGGCTTTACCAAAGAAGCTGCTCATGCCCAGTTTGGTCACCTAATTGAAGCATTTTCATACGGTGCACCACCCCACGGCGGTCTCGCATTCGGCCTTGACAGACTGGTTATGCTCCTCGGCGGTCGAGATTCCATCCGAGATGTTATCGCGTTCCCGAAGGTTCAGAATGCATCTGAGCTTATGATGGCATCACCGGATGTAGTTGATGAGTCTCAGCTTCGTGATTTGCATATTAAAACAGACTTACCCGAATGATTTAACAGTTTTTTAACACTCTGGATTGGGAAGTGTGCTACTGTAAATAGCAGAGCCTAAACTAAGGAGGGTCAGAGATGATAAAAATAAACGGTCTGACCAAAAAGTACGGAAGCAAGCTCGCGGTAAACAATATTTCATTTGAGATAAAAAAAGGCGAGATAGTTGGCTTTTTGGGACCGAACGGTGCGGGTAAGAGCACCACGATGAATATGATAACCGGGTATATCTCAGCTACCGGAGGAACTGCCCAAATAGCGGGATTTGATGTGCTTGACGACCCTATCGAGGCGCGCCGTCACATCGGATACCTGCCCGAGCTTCCGCCACTCTACATGGAAATGACAGTGCGCGAATACCTCGGATTTGTCTACGATTTAAAAAAGGTAAAAGGCAAGGGTCGCAAAGCTCATATTGATGAGGTCTGCGAGCTTGTGGACATCGGTCATGTGTCCAACCGAATTATCGGAAACCTTTCCAAGGGTTATAAACAGCGCGTAGGTCTTGCTCAAGCACTTATAGGTGACCCGGATGTGCTGATACTTGACGAGCCGACCGTAGGCCTCGACCCGAACCAGATTACCGAAATTCGCAACATGATAAGAAGTCTCGGCAAGCAGCGAACAATTATCCTCTCTACGCATATACTTCAAGAGGTCAAAGCTGTCTGTGAAAGAGTAGTTGTTATCAATAACGGCGTAATCGTGGCCGA
>JAZRUF010000010.1:0-16255 GCA_045652405.1 Eubacteriales bacterium
TTAGATGAGTAGAATGAGGTGAGCTTGTGCGCCCGCTTGGCATATATATCCATATACCTTTTTGTAAAACCAAATGCGATTACTGCGATTTTTATTCAAAGCCTTGCGTCAAAGCGGATGTAAATGAGTACGTTAAAGCACTCACCGCACATCTTGACGAGGCAAATCTCAAAAACACGGATTACGAGGTGGATACAATCTACTTTGGCGGCGGAACGCCGACGATTATAGGTGAGAAAAATCTTATAAAAATCGCAAATGCAATATACAAAAACTTTAAGGTTTTAAAGGACTGTGAAACCACGCTTGAGGCAAACCCGAACACGGTCACGTACCCGATGCTCAAAAAGCTCATCAAGGTAGGGTTTAACCGCATATCCTTCGGTGTCCAGTCCTCAAATCCATTTGAATTAAAAGAACTCGGCAGGACGCATACCTTTGACCAGGCGCAGCAGGCGGTTGAGCTTGCGCGCAAGGCGGGATTTAAGAACATCTCGCTTGATTTGATGTACGGACTGCCCGGTCAAAGTGAGAAAACATGGCAGCGCTCGCTTGAGGATATAGCAGCGCTTGAACCTGATCATATCTCATGCTATGCCCTAAAGCTTGAGGAGGGAACGCCCATGTGCCGCAATGCGGCGGCGTATGACCTCCCGGACGATGATAAAATGGCGGATTTCTATCTTATGGCGGTCGAGTATCTTGAAAAGGCGGGGTACCGCCAGTATGAGATTTCAAACTTCGCAAAGCCCGGGATGGAGTCAAAGCACAACTTGAAGTATTGGACGATGGGTGACTATTGGGGCTTCGGACCGTCAGCGCATTCCATGATGGGTAAAAAACGCTTCAGCTACGTGCGCGACACCTGCGGGTATATTGACGGTGTCCTAAACCACGATACCGTAGTGGATAAATCCGAGGAGTGCAACAGTACTTCCGAGCGCGCGGGTGAGTATCTGATGCTTGCGCTTCGTACTGTGGACGGTATCTGCGCCGAAACCGTGGAGAAAAAATACCTGACGTACTTTGACGAGATTGAAAAATGCCTGCTTAAGTACCACAAGTACGGTCACGTGGAGTTTGACGGCGAAAAATGGCGGCTTACCCCGAAAGGTTTTTTAATATCCAATACCATAATCTCCGAGGTGCTTATCGCACTTGAGAATTCACGCAGTATAGTAAATAAAAACATGTATAAAAGACCCGAAGAAAGGATGTAGAAGAATATGAGAGCAATTATAACGGTTATCGGTAAGGATACCACGGGTATTATCGCGCAGGTGTCCGACGTACTGTGGAAAAACAGCGTAAACATTGTTGATATAACCCAGAGCGTTTTAGATGATTTGTTTGTCATGGTCATGCTTGCGGATATTTCAAAGAGCAAGGTGGCTTTTCCGGAGCTTTCCAGTAAGGTAACCGGACTCGGCGACGAGCTCGGACTTAAAATACATATGATGCACGAGGATGTTTTCAACTCCATGCACAGAATTTAAGGGGTTTAGGAATATGCTTAATTCATTTGATATACTCGAAACAATAAAGATGATAGAAGAGGAGCACCTGGATATACGCACGGTAACCATGGGTATCTCCCTTCGTGACTGCTGCGGAGGGGATATTGACCGCGTCGCGGACAAGGTCTACGATAAAATAACACGTTGCGCCGAGCGCCTTGTATCCGTAGGTGAGGAGATTGAGTGCGAGCTGGGTATCCCGATAATCAATAAGCGCGTTTCCGTAACGCCGATATCCATGCTTATGGATGCGTGCGACAGCTCTGACGCGGTTAAGCTTGCGCGCGCACTCGACCGCGCCGCGCATACCATCGGTGTAAACTTCATAGGCGGTTACAGTGCGCTTGTGCACAAGGGAGAAACCATAGGCGATAAAAGGCTTATTGCGTCTATCCCCGAAGCGCTCGATGTTACCGAGCGCGTATGCTCATCGGTAAACGTTGCAACAACAAAAGCCGGAATAAATATGGACGCGGTTGCCCAGATGGGAAAAATCGTAAAGGATGCCGCGTATCTGACGCGTGACCGCGACTCTATCGGCTGCGCGAAGTTTGTCGTCTTTGCAAACGCGGTTGAGGATAACCCTTTCATGGCGGGTGCATTCCACGGCGTAGGCGAGGGCGAGTGTGTAATAAACGTAGGTGTATCAGGCCCCGGCGTTGTGCAGAAGGCTATCCGCCGTGCCGGCGAATGTGACCTTGCAGTGCTTGCCGAGACGGTCAAGCGCACCGCGTTTAAGATAACGCGTATGGGCCAGCTGGTTGCGCAGGAGGCATCCAAACGCCTTGACGTGCCGTTTGGAATAGTTGACCTGTCGCTCGCACCTACCCCGGCTATCGGTGACTCTGTCGCGCATATCTTAGAGGAGATGGGGCTTGAGTCCGTAGGTGCTCACGGCACAACCGCGGCACTTGCGCTTTTAAATGACGCGGTAAAGAAAGGCGGCGTAATGGCATCCGCTCACGTGGGAGGTCTGTCCGGCGCATTTATCCCGGTAAGCGAGGACGCAGGCATGATTGACGCGGTCCGCGCGGGCGCGCTCTCATTTGATAAGCTTGAAGCTATGACCGCGGTTTGCTCTGTCGGCCTTGACATGATTGCAGTACCCGGTGACACACCTGCCGAGGTAATATCCGCAATTATCGCAGATGAAATCTCAATCGGCGTGGTAAACAATAAAACCACCGCTGTGCGCGTAATACCCGCGTATGGGAAGTCGGCAGGGGATGAGGTTTGCTACGGCGGTCTTCTCGGCTCTGCACCAATAATGAATTTAAATACAAACTCACCTGCGCGTTTTATCTCACGCGGGGGACGTGTACCTGCGCCCATCCACAGCCAGAGAAACTAAAAATACCCGAGTGCGCCGCTTGAAGATGCGGCGCACTTTTGCAAAAAAAGGTGATTTTACTATGTCAGAAAACGAAAAATATATGCAAGAAGCCTTAAAACTTGCCGACTGCGCCGCGGAAATCGGCGAAGCACCAATCGGCTGCGTCATCGTGCGCGATGGTAAAATAGTCGGACGTGGGTATAACCGGCGTGAGGCGGATAAGCGCGCACTCGCCCATGCGGAGATAATTGCAATAGAAGAGGCGTGTAAAACACTCGGCGGCTGGCGGCTTGTCGGCTGTGAAATGTATGTCACGTTAGAGCCATGTCCGATGTGCGGGGGGGCAATAATAAATGCGCGCGTGCCAAAGGTCTGCTTTGGCGCATATGACCCGAAAGCCGGCTCGTGCGGCAGCGTTATAAATTTGTTTGACCTGCCGTATAACCACAAGCCTGAGCTTGTCGGCGGAGTGCTCGCTGATGAGTGCGCGGCAAAGCTTACCGGCTTTTTTAAAAAGCTCCGTGAGAGGAAGAATTGATAAGATTTCAGGTTCAAAATTCGGTGTTGGGCAAAACGAACATATGTTCTAAGAATGTTTTGCCACTTTTTGTCATTAAAGCCAAGGATTATTTTAAAAATTCGCTACCATAAAAGGCGAATTTGTGGTACAATATTTTTATATGGGAATATATATAAATCATAAGAATTGAGGTGACCGATATGAGAGCTCGTTTGCTCCTTTGCGTAATAGGAATTTTTATACTTTCCGCATGCAGTCCGTCTCCGGTTGAGGAGCTTTTCAGGCTTCCTGAGCTTCCGCAGGAGTTTGTGGAATTTAATGATCAGCTCAGCAAAATCCGCGCGGGTGGGGGTGAGCTTACCGCACCGCTTTCAGGCTTTAACCGCCAGTCGGTCCAGCTTATGGATTTGGATAATGATGGGGTTGACGAGGGGATAGCCTTTGCCATAAAAAAGGGTGAGGCAAAGCACGCGGCTATGTACATCTTCAAAAAACAGGGTGACTCATATCAGGTGCTCGGTGAGATTGAAGGCCCCGGCAATGTGGTTGACAGCGTAAGCTATGCAGATGTCATGGGAAACGGAAATTATGAAATTATAATCGGCTGGGGGCTTGAGGATAACAGCGGACGTACTCTTACCGCGTATGAAATAACCTTGGGCGGCATGAAAAAGCTCCTTGAAGTTCCGTATCTGTACTACGTGCAAGCGGATATGGAGGGCGACGGAATTGCGGATTTAAGTGTGGTCATGCCGGATGAGAAGAACAAGTCACCTGAAATAGCACTCTTCTCACGCGGTATGGGCGAGCTGCGCTTCCGCTCAGCGGTCGCGCTGTCACAGGGCATAAATCAGATAAAGAAAATCCGCGCGGGTTATGCAGCAGACAGTGTCCCCGCAATATTTATAGACTCAACTTATAACGACAAAACAACGATTACAGACATTATAGTTTTAAAAAATGGTCAGCTTGTAAACGCGATGAAGAATGAGGAGAGCGGTGCAAGCGATTTAACCGTGCGCAACTATCAGATAAACTGCGAGGACGCAGACGGTGACGGTACCATAGAAGTTCCGGCACCTGCTCCTTTTACGGCATATGATGAGGAGAGCGCGTTAACTCCGCTCTACGGAATCACCTGGCGCAGATATAATGGCGCGCAGGAGCTTAAGGATGTTGCGTATACCTACCACGATTATGCGGACGGATGGCATATCGTATTGCCGCTTAAATGGAAGGGCAAAATCACCGCTGAAAGGATGACGCAGGACCGTGGCGTGATGTTCTACGGAACTGATAGAGAAGGCAATAAAATCCTCCTCTTCTCCATCCATGTTCTCATGGGTGAGAGCCGATATGCAAGAGCCTCATATTCAGGGCGGTTCCAGCTTACCGAGAAGCAGAATATAATCTATGCGGCCTCTGTAAAGAGGGACTCGTATTTAGGCATTGATGTAAACGAGGAGAGCCTGAGAGAGATGTTCCACTGGCGCGAAACCGAGTGGAGCTCAGGCGAAGTTGTGGCTTAAGAAAGGACTGAAGCGGTATGAAAAAGAAAATATTGGTTTTGGAAGATGAGCCCAGCATACGCAGCTTTGTGGTTATAAATCTTGAACGCGCAGGCTACCGCGTGGTGGAAGCCGAGTGCGGCGAGCAGGCGCTCAGCCTTTTAAAAAGCGACCCGGATATTGGTATAGCCCTACTTGATATTATGCTTCCGGATATTGACGGTTTTGAGGTTTGCCGCCGCATACGCGGTACCGGCTCAAAAATAGGCATAATTATGCTCACCTCACGCACGCAGGAGGTTGACCGCGTAACAGGTCTTATGACAGGTGCGGACGATTATGTAACAAAGCCGTTCTCGCCCACCGAGCTCATCGCGCGTATAGATGCGCTCTACCGTCGTGTTGGTGATACGGTTACCGAGGACCCGACGCGCATAGTAAACGGACCTTTTGTTTTAAATACGCGCAACCGAACCGTTGAGAAAAACGGCGTAAGAATAAAGCTTACGCAGGTGGAATATGCGATAATAAAGCATTTTCTTGACAATATCGGAAGTGCCATATCGCGCGAGGAGATGCTCAATGCGGTATGGGGTGCGGACTACTTTGGCGAGCTTAAAATAGTGGACGTTAACATCCGCCGCTTAAGACTTAAGATAGAGGATGATCCCGCGTTTCCGACGTATATTCAGACCGTGTGGGGTTACGGATATAAATGGGGCGATAACGCGTAAGACTGCGAGGAGGTTTTGCATTTATGTTGCGGCATAAGGCAATTCGAGGCATAAAAAAACGCTGGCTTGTAAATAACCTTACATATATTGCACTGGTAATCATGCTTGCCGTCATATTCTATTCTGCGGCAACACTCAATTACTATTACAATAATGTGCGCACGAGTCTTATAAACCGTGCCGAGGTAAATGCCAATTATTTTAATGACAATATAAATACTAACTTTGAGTCGTTTTACTCAAATGCGCGCCGTCAGAACATGGACTTTGAGGACCGTGACCGTTTGGAACGTCAGATTTTATATGCGGACGGCAGGATTTTGTTCTCAACCTCAGGTCTTCCGACCGGTATGCTTCCCGGGACACCGGATATAGAGCAGGCGATGGCGGAAAATGCCGTCAAAGCGTATACGGGAATTGACCCGCTGACAGGCGAGAAGATAATGTCAGTCTCAAGCCCACTTATAACAAATAACGAGCAGGTTATAGGTGTTATGCGCTATGTGACAAGTCTGCGGTTGGTAGACAGGCAAATTCTCATTCAAAGCGGATTTGCGCTGCTTATCGGACTACTTATCCTGCTGTTTGTCTTTGTTTCAAACAAGTACTTTATACGCTCGATAGTAATTCCGCTCAAAGAGGTTATTGATACTACAAAGCAAATAGCAAAGGGAAGCTATGGCGCGAAAATCGAAAAGAGCTTTGACGATGAAATAGGCGAGCTTTGCGACTCGATAAACGAGATGTCAAGCGAGCTTGCACGCTCGGAGAAGATGAAAAATGAGTTTATCTCATCCGTCTCCCACGAGCTTCGCACCCCCCTTACCGCGGTTATAGGCTGGGCGGAAACAATTGCCGCGGTAGGTGTCGACCATGCCGAGGAGGCTCAGCGCGGAATAAGCGTAATCCTCAAGGAAACACGAAGACTCTCAAAAATGGTCGAAGAGCTTTTGGACTTTGCACGTATGGAGAGCGGGCGCTTTAACCTATGCGTAGAGCCGATGGATTTAAAAGCTGAGTTTGAGGAAACCCTGTTTATGTACCACGAAACCTTTAAGAAGCAGGGCATTGAAATTGAATATTATCAAAACGATGAGGATATTATCGTAAACGGTGACAGGGAACGTCTAAAGCAGGTGTTCTTCAATATCCTCGACAACGCAGTAAAGCACGGTAAGAACAGCGGAAGACTTGTACTGCGCGCGGATATGGACGATAAAAACTCATTCATATCAATTCAGGATTTCGGCGAGGGTATCCCCGAAGAAGAGCTGCCGTACGTAAAGCTTAAGTTCTATAAGGGTACGTCCAAGGTGACCGGCAGCGGCATAGGCCTTGCAGTAAGCGATGAGATAGTAAACTTACACGGCGGAGAGCTTAAAATTGAGAGCGTGTACGGTGAGGGTACCACCGTAACAATTATCCTGCCAAGGTACATCGTTGAACAGACAGAAGAGGAAAACCAAGCAGAATAGATTTTTGAGAAAGGGTACGAGAAAAATGCCTGATTCCTGCAAAAAAACAACCATAGGCGGTCAGGCGCTTATCGAGGGTATACTCATGTTAGGTCCCGAGAAAGCCGCTATCGCCATACGCAAGGCAGACGGCGAAATCGAGCTCAAGGTAGAGGATGCGGTTTCGCTTAAAACAAAATACAAGATACTCAATTTGCCGTTTATCCGCGGTGCAATCGGCCTCTTTGAGTCTATGAAGCGTGGCATAAGCGCGCTAAACTACTCCGCATCATTTGAGCCGGAGGAGACTGATGAAGAGCCGGGAAAGTTAGATAAGTGGCTGGATAAAAAATTTGGCTGGGAAAAGGTGGAGAAGTTCTTACTCGGCGCGGCAACGGTTATGGGAGTCGTTATCCCGATAGTTCTCTTCGTGCTCCTGCCTACATTGCTTGCAGGCTTTATGGATAAGTATACCGGCTCGGGAATTTGGCGAAATCTCTTAGAGGGTGCTATAAGAATAGTTATATTCCTTATCTTTATGTTCTCCGTCTCACGTATGAAGGATATGCAGCGCGTGTTTGCATACCACGGCGCGGAGCATAAAACGATTTTCTGTTATGAGGCGGGTGAGGAGCTCAAGGTTGAGAACGTAAAGAAATTTAAAAAAGAGCATCCGCGTTGCGGCACGAGCTTTTTATTTAGCGTAATGATTGTAAGCATTCTGGTGTTCTCGGTCGTAAGCTGGTCTAATCCGCTTATAAGAATGGCACTGCGGCTTCTGCTTCTGCCGGTTGTAGTCGGCATAAGCTATGAGATAAACCGCTTTGTCGGACGGCATGATAATTTCTTAACCCGCGCGATACGTGCACCGGGTCTTGCCTTCCAGAGCTTTACTACTTTCGAACCGGATGACTCGATGATAGAAATTGCAATAGCCGCTCTTAAAGAGGTTATACCCGCAGACGGAAATTCTGACTGCTGGTAAAAATAAAGAAAGTCGGGAAGGGGAGAGACCGTGGCAACATATCAGGACCTGTTTTTGGATTTGCGAAGTAAACTCAGTAAAGCAAATATAGAGGCGGTGGATTTTAATGCCCGCGAGCTCATAGGTCTTGCCGCAGGGAAAACCACTGAGGAGTTTGTAAGGGACAGACACCTGTTTACACCCGACGAAATAGTAAAGCGTGCAAACGAGCTGTGCGACCGCCGCATGCGGGGCGAGCCGCTTGCGTATATCCTCGGCGAGTGGGATTTTTACGGACTTACGCTCAAGATAACATCCGACGTGCTTATCCCGCGAATGGATACCGAGGTACTCTCCGACTGGGTGATAAACGTCCTTCGTGAGAGGACTGACGGCAAATTCAGGTTTCTCGATTTATGCACCGGAAGCGGATGTATAGGCTTAAGTATTGCAAACTCGTTTCCAAACTGCCGCGGCGTACTGCTCGACGTATCTGAGAAAGCCGTAGAGCTTGCCGGTGAAAACGCAAAGAATTTAGGTATGCAAGACCGTCTGATTGCAGTAGTCGGCGATGTGTGCAAAGCTCCGGATGTAAATTTCCTCGGAAGATTTGACGTTATAGTTTCAAACCCACCGTACATAACCCGCGATGAAATGGCGGAGCTTGACCGCTCAGTGCGTGATTTTGAACCACAGGGCGCGCTCTTTGGCGGCAATGACGGTCTGCACTTTTACCGCGCGATTGTAAATGATTGGTTAAAGCTTCTAAAACCGGACGGCTTTGTTGCCTTTGAGTGCGGATACCGCCAGGCGATGGATGTGGGTAGGCTTTTAAAAAACGCAGGCTACACCGGTATAAAAATAGTAGAGGACACTGCGGGCATACCGCGCGTTGTAAGCGCGTTTGCCCCGGAGGATATAAAAACAAATGATATAAGTGAGGGAAATCAAGATGAGTGTTGATAAGAAAAAAGCATTGGAAACCGCACTTGCGCAAATTGAAAAACAGTACGGAAAGGGCTCAGTAATGCGCCTTGGCGAAAATGCCGCGATGAATGTCGAGTATATCCCGACCGGCTCGCTTACGCTTGACCTGGCTTTGGGAATAGGCGGTCTGCCGCGCGGCAGAATTATAGAAATCTACGGACCTGAATCCTCGGGTAAAACCACTGTATCACTGCATGCGGTAGCCGAAGCTCAGAAAATGGGCGGTGAGGCGGCGTTTATAGACGTTGAGCACGCGCTTGATCCGGTTTATGCCCGCGCTCTCGGTGTGGATATTGACAGCCTCCTCGTAGCTCAGCCGGATACCGGTGAGCAGGCACTTGAAATTGCCGAGGCACTCGTCCGCTCAAACGCTATTGATATAATCGTAGTTGACTCGGTTGCAGCTCTGGTTCCGCGTATGGAAATCGAGGGCGATATGGGCGATGCATTTGTAGGTCTGCAGGCACGCCTTATGTCTCAGGCACTGCGCAAACTCGCAGGCGCGATTGCAAAGAGCAACTGCGTGGCTATATTCATAAACCAGTTGCGTGAAAAGGTCGGCGTTATGTACGGAAACCCCGAGGTAACACCCGGCGGACGTGCGCTTAAGTTCTACTCAAGCGTGCGAATTGAAGTGCGCCGCGCCGAAACTCTCAAAAACGGAACTGAGATGATAGGCAACCGCACACGTGCAAAGGTTGTCAAGAACAAGGTTGCACCTCCATTCCGTGAGGGCGAGTTTGATATTATGTACGGTGAGGGTATATCCAAGCACGGTGAGCTTATAGACCTTGCAGTAAAGCTTGACCTGATGCAGAAAGCGGGTGCATGGTACTCGATGGGCGAGACACGAATTGCCCAGGGGCGTGACAATGCAAAGATTTATCTTAAGAATAATGCGGATGTCGCCGCGAAGCTCGAAGCGGATATCCGCGCAAACGCGTATAAGCTCATGACCGGTCAGGCGCGCGCAGCCGCAGAAGCTGCAGGACGTATCCCGGCAGAAGCAAGCGATGTTTCCGTTGAGGAAGACGATAAAAAGAGCAGCAAGAAAATCACCCCCGCAGGCAAGGGCGTAGTGGTTGACGCGAGCGATTTTGAAGGCTAAAGATGAGGATAACTAAAATTTCACCCTGCCGCACGGACCGAAGCCGTGTAATGGTGTATTTTGAAGACCGCTCGTACTGTAAGGTGGATATGCTCAGGGCAAAGGCTCTTGATTTAAAACCCGGATGCGAGATTGACGAAAAAGTTCTCCCCGAGCTTAATGAGGATTCACGGCGCGGAAAGGCGCGTGAAGCCGCCGCAAGAGCACTTGGGCGCAGAAATATGTCCTCGGCAGAGCTCATGCGGAAGCTAAAGGACAAGGGTATAGCTGAGTCCGATGCCGAAGAGGCGGTGCAGTGGGCACAGGATGTGGGCGCGATAGACGATGCGGCTTATGCCATGATGCTCTTAAAGCATTACCGCTCTAAGGGATTCGGGGATATAAGGATACGCCAGGAGCTTGTGCGTCGAGGTATATCCGATGATATGTGCAAGGAAATTCTTTCCGAGCGCGTGGATATGGCGGAGGGAATTTTGGATTTTTTACGTAAAAAACTCAAGGGGAGCGAGCCTTCCCCTGATGATATGCGCAGGCTGACTGCGGCACTGCAAAGACGCGGGCACTCTTTTTCGGACATCCGCGCGGCATTCAGCCAGCTTGAAATTGAGATGGAGGATACATACTGATGTCACAAAAGGTCGGTTTTATCTCGCTCGGCTGTGCCAAAAACTTGGTTGACAGCGAGGAAATGCTTGCCCGCCTCGATGCGGCGGGGTATCAGGTAACCGGTGAGATAGAAAATACAGCCGCGGTAGTTATAAACACCTGCGGATTTCTGCAGTCGGCAAAGGAAGAGGCGGCGGAGTATTTTAAAGAAATAGCCTTGCTCAAGGATGAGGGCAAAATAGGAAAATTAATTGTCGCCGGATGCCTTGCTGAGCGCGAAAAAGAGGAGCTTTTTGAAGAGTTTCCGGAGATTGATGCGCTTGTTGGTTGCGGAAGCTTCTCGGAAATTGCAGAGGTTTGCGAGGAAACGTTAAACGGTCAGAGGCCTGCGCGCTTTGGGGACATAAATGCCCCGATTTGCGAGCAGTCGCGTATGCTTACCACACCGCAGCACACTGCATTTTTGAAAATAGCGGAAGGGTGTGATAACCGCTGCGCATACTGTGTTATTCCGACGCTGCGCGGTAAATTCCGCAGTCGACCGATTGAGGACGTATTAAGTGAAGCGGAGGCGCTCGCGCAGGAAGGCGTAAAAGAGCTTATCTTAGTCGCGCAGGATACCACCCGCTATGGCATAGACTTATACGGCGAGCTCAAACTCTCCGAGCTTTTGCGGGAGCTTTGCCGGGTTGAGGGTATTAAATGGATAAGGGTACACTATATGTATCCGGATGAGATAGATGACGAGCTTATAAAGACCATTGCAGAAGAGGAAAAAATAGTCAAGTACTTAGACCTTCCAATCCAGCACGTAAACGACCGCATATTAAAGGCGATGAACCGCCGCGGGGACGGTGCGTATTTGGACACTCTCTTTACCAAGCTTCGCCGTGAGATACCCGGACTTGTCCTGCGTACCAGCCTGATTGCCGGACTTCCGGGCGAAACGGATGAAGAATTTACCGAGCTGTGCGATTTTCTGCGCAAGCACAGAATTGAGAGGGCGGGCGTATTCCTGTACTCACCCGAGCCGGGAAGCCTTGCCGCGGAAATGCCTGACCAGGTTGATGAGGAGACCAAGTCCCGCCGGTGTGAGATAATAGCCGATTTGCAGGCGCAGATAATGGCAGATTACAATGAGACCCTTATCGGCAAGGAGATATGCGTTCTCTGCGAGGGGTATGACAGATACAGCGAAGCATTTTTCGGACGCACGTTTGCAGACTCTCCCGAGGTTGACGGTAAGGTGTTCTTTACATGTCAGGATAAGAAAAAACCGGCTCCCGGCGCGTTTGTAATGGTACGCATAGACGAGGATTTAGACGGCGACCCCATAGGCAAATTTACAGCCTTTGCAAAGTAGGAGGATTCAGATGACAACAGCTAATATTATTACTATAGTTAGAATTCTGCTCATTCCGGTGTTTATGGCGGCGGCGCTTATCTCAGCACCTTTCGCAAACATGATTGCGCTTGCGCTTTTCATCCTTGCAAGTATAACCGACGGAGTGGACGGATACATAGCGCGAAAGTATAATCAAATTACAACGCTGGGTAAGTTTTTAGACCCGCTTGCGGATAAGCTTCTAATCACTGCCGCAATGCTGGTTTTCGTGCAGAACGGTATCATGGGCGCGGTTGCCGCAATGATTATTTTAACCCGCGAATTTGCGGTCACCTCCCTGCGTATTGTGGCTATGGGCGAGGGAGTTGTTATAGCCGCACAGATGTGGGGCAAGGTAAAGACCGTGGTTCAAATAGTCGGATGTTCAATACTCCTTACGCCCATTGCAGCCATTGAGCTTTTCGGAATAAGCTTAGGTGCGGTGGTTGTATGGGTAATAGTTCTTATAACCATTATTTCGGGAATTGAATATTTCAGAGGATTTGGTAAATTATTAAAATTAAAAGGGGACAAGGCAGAATGAAGCTTTTTAATTCAATGACGCGCACAAAGGAAGAATTTGTGCCCATAACTCCGGGCGAGGTTTTGATGTACTCGTGCGGACCTACGGTTTATAACTATTTCCATATCGGAAACGCACGTCCGTTCATAACCTTTGACGTACTGCGCAGATACTTGGAGTATAAGGGCTATAAAGTTAAGTTTGTTCAGAACTTTACGGATATAGACGATAAGGTTATAAAGAAGGCAAACGAGGAAGGCACCACCTTCGACCAGATAGCAGAGCGTTATATAAAGGAATACTATACCGATGCGCAGGGGCTCGGAATCCGTGAAGCTACGGTTCATCCGCGCGCTACGGATAATATCGATGCGATAATTGAAATAGTAACCACTCTTATTGACAAGGGTTATGCATATGCGGTGGACGGCGATGTTTATTTCCGCGCACGCAAGTTTAATGAGTACGGCAAGCTCTCCAAACAGCCGCTTGAGGATTTGGAAGCCGGCGCACGTATAGGCGTTGACGAGCGCAAGGAGGACGCTATTGACTTTGCGCTGTGGAAAGCTGCAAAACCCGGTGAGCCCGCATGGGATTCACCGTGGGGTCAGGGCCGTCCGGGCTGGCATATCGAGTGCAGTGCAATGGCTAACCGCTATCTTGGAAAGACTATTGACATTCACTCCGGCGGCGTGGATTTAACCTTCCCGCACCATGAGAATGAAATTGCGCAGTCTGAGTGCGCAAACGGCTGCACGTTTGCAAACTACTGGCTGCACAACGCGTTTTTAAATATTGATAACCACAAGATGAGCAAGTCCGCGGGTAACTTCTTTACCGTGCGTGATGCGGCCGAAGTGTTTGGATACCAGGCAATCCGCTTCTTCATGCTCTCCGCGCATTACCGCAGCCCGATAAACTACTCTAAGGAATCACTTGAGCAGGCGCAGGCAGCACTTGCGCGCCTTAATACCGCGCGTGAGAATATGAAGTTCTTATCCTCAAACGGCGCGGCGGGTGATATGACCGACGCGGAAGCAAAAGCACTCAGCGGTTTGGATATATACCGTGAGAAATTCTCAAAAGCGATGGATGATGATTTGAATACCGCCGATGCAATCGCGGCTATCTTTGAGCTTGTGCGTGAGATTAACACGCTCACCGCCGATGCACCCACATGCGCGTTTGCCGGCGAGTGCTTAAAGCGATTTGACGAGCTCTCCGACGTTCTTGGGCTTATGCAAAAGGATGACGGAGCGGATTTGGACGCGGAAATTCAGCAGCTTATTGACATGCGTCAGGCAGCGCGCAAGGAGCGCAATTTTGCCGAGGCTGACAGAATTCGCGATGATTTGGCAGCACGCGGAATCATCCTTGAGGACACGCCACAAGGTGTAAAATGGAGAAGAGCGTAAATCTTTTTTGAAAATTATAACCCCGGATTTTGGAGTAAACCAAAGTCCGGGGAAATTCCATATTCCGGGGAAAGTGAAAATCTCCTTTGAAAGCCGGTGAAACTTATATGAAAGTAATGGTAATTGACGGCAACAGCATAGTAAACCGCGCATTTTACGGTGTGCGCCCGCTTAATAACCGGGAGGGACTGCATACCAACGCGATTTACGGATTTTTGTCAATTTTATTCAAGCTCTTAGACGATGAAAAGCCTGACGGTGTATGCGTGGCATTTGACCTTCGCGCACCCACGTTCAGGCATAAGATGTATGAGGGCTACAAGGCGCAGCGCAAGGGTATGCCTGACGAGCTTGCCGAGCAGATGGAGCCTTTAAAGCAGGTGCTTGACGCTATGGGTATTATGCGCCTTGAATGCGAGGGGCACGAGGCGGATGACCTTATTGGAACCGTGAGCGCAAAATGCGCGGCAAGCGGTGATGTTTGCGCGATTGTCACGGGTGACCGTGACAGCTTTCAGCTTATCGCTAATCAGGGTACTCAGGTGCTTTTGGTATCCACTCGCGCAGGGCGCACCGAAACTATACGCTACGGACGTGAAGAGCTTTTTGAAAAGTACAAGCTTGAACCCGAGCGCATGATTGATTTGAAGGCGCTTATGGGCGACTCGTCTGATAATATCCCCGGCGTTGCGGGAATAGGCGAAAAGACCGCACTTGATTTGGTCGGTCGCTTCGGAAGCATAGAGAAGATATACGACAAATTAGAAGAGCTTGATATTCGCAATTCGGTTAGGAAAAAACTTATCGAGGGGAAAGAGAGCGCATTTTTATCAAAGACGCTTGGAACCATTGAGCTTGATGCACCGATTGACTTTTCGCCGGAGAAATCCGCGCCCAAAGCACGTGATGACGATAAGCTCGCCACGCTTTTGACGCGCCTTGAATTTAAAAGCTTTCTCGCAAAGCTCGGGCTGTCACCCAAGAGCGCTGATCAGGGCGACATTAAAAAAAGTGCGGGAAAGTTTGACGTTTTAAAGATTGACAGTGCGGATAAACTCACAGAGCTAACAGACCGCCTGGGAAAAGGCGAGCTCGTCGCTGTATGCGCATCCCCTGAGCTTAGCGGAATTTCCGTTTGCTTCGGCGAGGAGTGCGCGGTGGTTTTGCGCTCAGAACATGACGAGGGCGCATTTTCGCGCTTCCTTGAAAAACTTCTTTCTGAAAACACGCCCAAGATTTGCCATGATGTAAAGCCTATTATGGTGCGCCTTTTAAATCAAGGTACCGGGTTTGCAGGCTTTGTGTTTGACACGGCGCTCGGTGCATATGTAATTGACCCGACCGAGCGCGATTTCACTCTCCCATCATGCGCGGCAAGGTTTGTGCCGTACCTTCCGGCTGCGGATGATGCACAATTTTTCGATGACGATGTTTTCTCAGCCCTGACCGGCTGTGAGGAGGCGGAGCGCGCACTTGCCGCTTGCGCGCGCGCGGTCTACTGCATGAAGGGCGAGATGGAAGAAATTTTAGAAAAGCAGGGTATGAAAAAGCTCTACTGTGAGGTCGAGCTTCCACTCTGCCGCGTGCTTGCAGATATGCAGTATCAGGGAATGCTGGTTGATAAAAAAGCGCTTGACGATTTCGGAGAGCGCCTTGCCGCGCGTATGGCAGAGCTTGAGGAGAAAATCTATGCGCTTGCCGGCGGCGAGTTTAACATACTATCACCAAAGCAGCTCGGAAATGTGCTCTTTGACGAGCTCGGGCTTCCGCCTGTTAAAAAGACCAAGACCGGATATTCAACGGATATAGACGTGCTCGAAAAACTAAAGGACAAGCATGAGATTGTACCTGCGGTTATAGAATACCGCCAATATTCAAAGCTTAAGAGCACATACACGGACGGTCTGGTGCGCGTTATATCAAAAAAGGACGGCAGAATACACTCAAGCTTTAACCAGATGATAACCGCGACCGGACGTATAAGCTCGACCGACCCTAATCTGCAGAATATCCCGGTGCGTACCGAGCTTGGCGGAGAGGTAAGGAAGATGTTTGTACCGCGCAATAAGGATTGGGTATTTGTCGATGCGGACTATTCACAGACTGAACTTCCAATTCTTGCGCATATCGCGGATGACCGCACCATGCAGCAGGCATTCCTCAGCAATATGGACATCCATACCGCGACCGCCGCGCAGGTGT
>JAZRUF010000011.1:0-7883 GCA_045652405.1 Eubacteriales bacterium
CTCAAGCGCTCATCGGTGATCCGGATGTTCTGATACTTGACGAGCCCACCGTAGGTCTTGACCCGAACCAGATTACCGAAATACGCAACATGATAAGAAGCCTTGGCAAGCAGCGCACGATTATACTCTCCACGCATATACTCCAGGAGGTAAAAGCGGTTTGCGAAAGAGTTATTGTTATAAATAACGGCGTAATCGTGGCAGACGGCTCGACGGATGAACTCACTCACGCAGTGCGTCAGGAAAACCGCTTTATTGCAAGAATTTCCGGTATACGCGACCAGGTAATAGCAACCGTTAAAGCTGTGCCGGGTGTTGCTGATGTAACCTGCGGCAAAGCTGCAGAAGAGGGGGCTTTTGAGTATATTATCATACCCGAGACGGATGCGGATATAAGAAAAGACCTGTTTTTCGCGCTTGCTGAAAACAACATGCCGCTTCTCGGTATCACTGAGGATACAGTATCCCTTGAGGATGTATTCGCGGCACTGACCGTGGGTGGCGAAACTGTTGCCGCGCAGATAAGCGAGGAGGCAGCCTGTGAGGATGAACCTGAGGCTGACGATGATGAAATAGAGGTAGAGATTATACAGGAAGATGCAGAGGAAAAGGAGGGCGATGAGTAATGTTGGCAGTATTTAAACGCGAATTGCACTCTTATTTTACCGGCCCTATCGCATACATATTCTGTGCGATTTACCTGTTGGTAACAAATCTGTGCTTCTACTATATGAATATCCAAAATTACAGCAGCGATATAAGCTCAATTTTCCTTGTTGCAATTATAGCTTTTATGATTCTCATTCCGCTTATGACCATGCGTCTGTGGAGTGAGGAAAAACGCCAGAGAACCGATCAACTTCTTCTTACCGCTCCGGTAACCACTACCGCAGTTGTAATGGGTAAATTCTTTTCGGCTCTGGTAGTTCTTGCAATCAGCATGCTCCTTACTTTGGTTCAGCCGCTTATAGTAGTAATGCACGGAACCGCGCAGGTGGGAATGATAGTCGGAAACTATGTCGCGCTCTTCCTTGCGGCGAGTGCGTATATTGCAATTTCCATGTTCTTCTCATCGCTTACAAAGAGTCAGTTGGTTGCAGCACTCGGCTCAATACTTGCGCTGGTTCTTTTTCTCCTCATGGATATGTTTGCAGTGCGAATTGAAATTACATGGATTGCAAACACTTTGGCGTTTTTGTCCATTGTATCGCGCTTTGCAAATCTTCTGGCAGGTGTTTTGTCTCTGTCTGATATTTTCTATTTTGTAAGCCTTACCGCGCTGTTTCTTTTCCTGACCTCACGTGTCATTGAAAAACAGCGTTGGAGCTAAGAGAGGGGGAGGCGTACAATGAAGATTAATATGAAAAAAATCAAGCACGCATCCGTTTCGGTGCTATTTATCGTGTTTTTTGCAGTATTCGTAATGCTTGCAAATGTATTTGTAAACTTCATGTCAACTCGCTTTTCTCTCAAGTTGGATATGACACCCAACCAGATTTATCAGTTGGATGCGTCAACTAAGGAAATGCTTTCCGAAATGGAAAAGGATGTAACAATATACATGCTGCGCGAAGAAACTCAAATGCAGCAGGGCAGTAACAATTATGTTCTTGAAACCATCTACCAGATGGCGACGGCATCCGGCGGAAAAATCAAGTACGAATTTATAAGCCCGAATAAAAATCCGGCGTTTTTTGATAAGTACGCAAACGCAAAAGGCAATGAAAATGCCATGCTTATAGTTTCTACCGACTCGCGCTATAAAGTCATTAATTCAAACGAAATGCTCTCGGCTTCTGAGACGGGTTCATCCCTGTATATTAACGTAGAGTCAGCTATTGATACGGCGCTTCTGTATGTTCTTTCTGACCGCTCTACAAAGGCGGGCATGGTAAGCGGGCATAATGAGGTATCCGTTGAGGGCTTTAACAACCTGCTCAGCTCTAACGGCATGGAGCAGGTTCCGGTGAATCTTTTGAGCGAGGATATTCCGGACGACGTAAGTAACCTTGTGATTATGGCTCCGACTACTGATTTTACCGCGCAGGAAATCGCAAAGATTGACGAGTTCCTTAAAGAGGACGGAAACAACATATTCGTGTTCTGGAACTTCTTGTCTCCCAAGCTCGAGGTGTTTGAGCGTTATTTGGGTGAGTGGGGTGTTTCTGTAGGAAATCAGATTATCCTCGACCAGCAGCAGGCATATCAAATGCCTGCGGGCGTGTTTGCTCAGTATACTGATAACGATGCAACGCAGTCAATGGCAGCAAATCAGGAAACACGTATTTTCTTGCCTTACTGCCGTCCGCTCAATATGCTTTGGACGGAGAAAAGCTATACCCGAGTTGTTCCGCTTGCAAATACGAGCAACCAGTCCTATGCGCGTGTGATGACAGATGATGCGGATATCTACGGTGCAAAGAAGTCAAATGAGCAGGCAGGTCCGTTCTATGCGGCTATAATGTCTGAGAAGAACCAACAAAAACCGGGTGGAAAGCTTGAATACAATTCCTCACGTATTTTCGTTTTCGGCTCATATATCATGTGTGATGAGAGTGCGATGTCCGTTCTCTCAAACCGCAGCTTTATGACCGCACTTGTCGGATACGGTAACGAGGGAATAAAGACCATGCAGGTTATGCCCAAGGTAATAAAGGATAATGACCTTAACATCTACCGCTCAAGCATGACCGTGTACTGGTGGCTTCTCATAGTAATTATGCCGCTTATCATTATCGCGGCGGGAATTTATATCTTCATTCGCAGAAGATATCAGTAAAAACGGATGGGTGAAAAGAGATGAAACAGTTTAAACCGGTTATTATCACTGCGATTATATGTCTGGTTCTTGCAGGCATCATGTTTGCCGCGGTTAAGCTTATCCCTGAGGAGCAGACCGCGCCGCCTTCTGTAAACAACAATGCGACCAGCGGAGCTATCAATATAATCCAGAAATCCGCAAACTCGGTAAAGGAAGTCAATATTGAGACAGACTGGGGCGAGAAGTTCACAATTGAGTATACAATTGACGAAAACGGCGACCAGATTGCAAGCCTTAAAAAGGCGGATGAACGCTTTGAGTACAATTCAAGCGAGATGTATACCCTTGCCGGTTATCTCGGAATAATGGCGGGTATGGAGGAAATTCCTGATACTAAGGGACGCGATGAAGAGTTTGGGTTTAAAAAGCCGAAACGCAGAATTAAGATAAGCTATACGGACGGAACTAAAATCGAGCTTTTGCTCGGCGCAGACTCACCCTTGGGTGATGGCGTGTATTTAAAGAGGGTGGACACTGAAAAAGTCTACCTGATCGGCGGAAGCACCACCGATATGCTTATGAAGAGCCTAAAGGATTACCGCGTTGCAAGACTCTTTGACCCGATTTCTGACATTTCGCTTATAAAGTCTGTGTCCGTAACTCAACCTGGTCAGGATAAATTTACAGTTGAGGTAAAGAAAGATGCAGAACCGGTAAGCGAAACTAACCCATATGCGGCTCAGTACCAGATTACAAAGCCGGTCAAGGCTGATGCGAACAACGACCCGGTCGAAACCAAGCTTTTTCAACAGCTTATTTCCATTAAGGTTAAAAGCCTTGTGGAGGACGACCCGAAGGATTTGACGCAATATGGTCTGGATAAACCGATTAAAGTAGAGTTTGAAACCACTGAGAAGCAAAAAGGCGCATTTATGATAGGTTCAAAAGCGCCTGAGGGCGGTCGTTATGTAATGCGTGACGATGTACCCGCGGTTATGGTGACCGAGGCGGATATCGCTTGGGATTCACTGGATTATACTGACCTTATGATGCAGCTTCTTTGGCTCCATAATATGGACCAAGTATCGTCTATTGAGTATCGTTTGCCGGATGGCAGTAGCCATACCTTGAAGCTCGATGTCAACGGAACTGATATTAAAGCAAGTTTTGACGGTGGCGAGATTGCAAAAGAAAATGCCAGCAATCTGTTCCTTTTGAGCATTCGCTTTACACTCCAGGGCGCTATAGACAAGTCTATGAAATACGGTGAGCCTGAAGTTGAGATGTATATGACGCTCAAAAACGGTCAGAAGACCTCCTTTAAGCTCTCGCGCATCAATGAACGCCAGTATGCCGCATCTGTGGATGATGAGCCGGCTAAGTTCTATGTAAATGTAAATGAAGTAAATGAGCTTGTTGATGCATTTGGTATTTTGGCAAGCGGCGGAACTATTCCGGATATGTTTTAAATAACAGAAAAAGAACACCTGCTGACGATTTGCCAGCAGGTGTTCACTATTTTATTAAAAACTGAATACAATGCTATGGGCGCAATTAATCTTTAAGCGGTAAACCGTTACCGTCAACCGTTATGCTGCCGGTCAGAAGCATAATTCCCTCTATAAGTCCCCAAATAGAGCTTACTACAGAACCGAAGCCGCAGGTGAGTAAAGTGATGAGGAGCTGCGCCACGGCTTTACCGGTGTATCCAAGATAAAAGTTGTGCACACCGAAACTGCCGAGGAAAATACCCAGCAGACCTGCTGCTAATTTGGATTTTGCATTTTGCGCGACGTAGCTTGCAAGTAAGCTACCGCAGTGGGTGCACATAGTTGCACCGGCGATTGCCGCATTTCCGCAATTAGTGCAGTAATTTGCTCCGCACCCCGCCTTGTATCCGCAGTGGATGCAAACCGCCGCATTGGGGTCCATAGGGCTCCCGCAGTTAGCACAATACATAGTAAATATCCCCTTTCTGTGTTTTGCTACTCTATATTAATTATATTATCTTTTCAGGCAATCGTCAATTAAATTTCTGTAAATTGCAATTTGCAAGTTGACAAATTGAAAATTGCATATTATAATAATGTACAGTTGCTGATTTTAATAAGGAAAGTCAGCAAAATCAATGCGTTTTACGCAAGGGAGACCAAGCATAAATGAAATTTAGCAACGAATATTCTGCAAAAGTTTTTGAAACTGTAGTCCGCCGCAATCCTGCGGAGGCGGAATTTCAACAAGCGGTCGCTGAGGTCCTGTCCTCAATAGAGCCGGTTATAGAGCGCAGAAGCGAATTGCGGGAACTCGGTATTGTTGAGCGAATAGTAGAACCCGAGCGCATGATAGCATTCCGCGTATCGTGGGTGGATGATAAAAACAGAGTCCGTGTAAACCGCGGTTACCGTGTGCAGTTTAACTCTGCGATTGGTCCGTATAAAGGCGGTCTTCGTTTTCATCCGTCGGTAAACGCATCGGTTATTAAGTTTTTGGGCTTCGAGCAGATATTTAAAAACTCGCTGACTGGTCTGCCAATCGGCGGTGCTAAAGGCGGCGCGGACTTTGACCCGAAGGGTAAAAGTGATATGGAAATCATGCGCTTTTGCCAAAGCTTCATGACCGAATTATCAAAGCATATCGGCGCGGATACGGATGTCCCTGCGGGTGACATTGGCGTAGGAAGCCGCGAAATCGGTTATCTGTACGGCCAGTATAAACGCTTAAGAAACGAGTTTACCGGGGCTATTACCGGCAAGGGGGAGACCTACGGCGGTTCTTTAGTACGCCCGGAGGCTACAGGCTATGGATTGTGCTATTTTACAAATGAGATGCTGCGTGATGCCGGCAAATCATTTGAAGGTCAGCGCGTAATTGTCTCCGGCTCAGGAAATGTTGCAATTTTTGCGCATGATAAAGCGCGTCAGATGGGGGCTAACGTAATTGCAATGAGCGATTCTAACGGCTATATTTACGACCCTGAAGGCATTAAGCTCGAAGTAGTGCGTGAGATTAAGGAAGGCCGTCGCGGACGCATTTCCGAGTATGAGAAATTAGTTCCCGGTTCATCATATCACGAAGGCTGCCGCGGAATCTGGAACATCCCATGCGATATTGCACTGCCGTGTGCAACGCAAAATGAGCTTGATGAAGAAAGCGCAAAAACGCTTGTTAAAAACGGATGCTTCTGCGTATCCGAAGGTGCTAACATGCCCTCTACCCCGGGTGCTATACGCGAGATTATGGGCAATGGTCTGCTTTACGGACCTGCAAAAGCGGCAAACGCCGGAGGTGTTGCAACCTCTGCACTTGAAATGGCGCAAAACAGCATGCGCTATGCATGGCATTATGAGAAGGTCGAAAGCCGCTTGCGCGAAATCATGATAAATATATACATGAACTCCGCAAACGCCGCAAAGGAATACGGCTATGCGGGAAACCTTGTAATGGGTGCTAACATTGCAGGCTTTAATAAGGTGGCAGACGCTATGCTCTCCCACGGTGTTAGCTATTAATTTTCGTTAAAGTTACCCTTGATGGGGTCTTTAAATATCTTCTTCATTTTTTTAAGGGAGCCGATTATTCGGCTCCCTCTCCTTTTGTCGTTATTTAAATGCCAGGCTGTTGTTAAGAAGCGTTGTGCTGTACATGAACAGTACATCCGCATCCGAAAAATCTATGAAATTACCTAACATCTGCGATTGTATATATCGTATATCCACAAGCGTAATTTTTGAATATCCCTCATGCATGAGCGGAACAAGACTCGATGCAAACGAGTCACGGAATATTACAAGCTCGCGTTTAACCCTTGCGTTCGGGTTTTCAAGAACCAAAAGCGCATCTGCGCCCGACATAAACATCTCATAAGGGTCGCGCCCGAGCGTTGCTGCTTCATCATATATGGGAACTTCTTGCGGAGCACCCGTATCGAAGCTTGTGAGCGTGCACGCATCAAGCCCGGGGCTTCTGAGGTACACAATTGTGTCAGGCTCAACCGGCAGAGCAGCCTGCCCGGAGTATACACCGTAAAACGGAGTCGTAACAGTACTTTCCTCAAAACTTCCCTTGAGTTCAAAACCCATTACATCACCAAAACGCTCGGCTACTTTTAATATTCTATCCTGCCGCCAGTGGCTGTCTGTCCGGTAATAATCCTCAATACTCAAAAGGTCAAATACGTCAATATACGTCATATACTGCGTCCTTTGGCGCATATGTTCTACCAAAGCATCATAGTCAAGGCTAAGTCTACCACCGGATAAAAAATACCCCTTGTCCGGAATAATTGAGAAGTAGATGTTGTTTTCTTCACTCAAGTATGTGTTTTTAATATATTCAAACCGCTCAGCAGCATGGTCGAGCATTTGAATGTTAAGCGGATACTCAAGCTTTGAAATGTGGCCGCTTTTAAAATAAATTCCGTTATTGTCCATATTTCGGAAAAAGCCAAGCGCCGTCACACTTTTCACACCGCGGAAAAAATCACGCATTGGGAATTGGTCAAGTGCATACCCTTCAAACGAGGTCATGAACTCGCCACTCGTAAGTGTCTGAGTATTAAACTCCGGCAGCGCGGTCAGCACCCTGCGCTCAGATTCGGAGAAATCATTAGCCGGTTTAAGCCATGCGGCAAGCGAGGCAATAAGCAGAGCTGCGCCCAAAATAAGCGTAATTATTTTTGCTTTCATATCTAATTCCTCCCGCCTCGTTAAAATCTGAAATACAAAAACGGATTGAAGGAGCCGTCAATCAAGTACGCCGTACATATTGCAAGAAGCAACAAAAGAACTGCCGGCTCTAAAACCCACATTATCCTACTATCCCTAATCTTGCCGACAATCTGCGCAGGCAGGGGAGTAGCGCCGATTATTGCGAGCGCAAGGGTAACACCGTATGATTTAATATAATAAACAAATTCCGCCGTGCTTATAGGCAGACCGCTTGCACCGAACATTGCGGAAAGATTCTCAAAAATCGCCGTCACATTAGGTGCTGAGAAAATCACAAAGCTTATAAGAATAAAAAACAGAACGTACACATGGCGCATAACCTTTGCTTTAGCTAAGTATTTACCCAACCACAACTTTTCTGCGACCAGCAAAACTGCAAACAGTGCACCCCAAAG
>JAZRUF010000012.1:0-4871 GCA_045652405.1 Eubacteriales bacterium
TAAGCTGCGCATGCGCTTTTTACCTTCCTTCTGCTTTTCAAGCAGCTTTTTCTTACGTGTGATGTCACCACCGTAGCACTTTGCAAGAACGTCCTTGCGAAGCGCTTTTACGGTTTCACGTGCGATGATTTTATTGCCGATTGTCGCCTGAACCGGTATCTCAAAGAGCTGGCGCGGGATATTCTCCTTGAGCTTTTCGGCTATGCGGCGTGCACGCGCATATGCTTTTTCCGTATGCACGATAAAGCTGAGCGCATCGACTACGTCACCGTTTAGCATAATATCGAGCTTTACAAGGTCTGACTTTCTATAGCCGGTCAGCTCATAGTCAAGCGATGCGTAGCCGCGCGTGCGGGATTTAAGCGCGTCAAAAAAGTCGTATATTATTTCATTGAGCGGCAGGTCATAGTGGAGCTCGACGCGTGTTTCCTCAAGGTACTTCATGTCCTTAAACACGCCGCGGCGGTCCTGGCACAGGTCCATTATATTTCCGACGTAGTCAGTCGGAGTTATGATATTTGCCGCGACAAACGGCTCCTCTGCCCACTCAATCTCAGTAGGTGACGGATAGTTTAGCGGGTTATCTATCATAACCGTATCGCCGTTGGTCTTTTGGATTTTATAAATAACGCTGGGTGCGGTGGTGATAAGGTCAAGATTATACTCGCGCTCTAAGCGTTCCTGAATAATCTCCATATGCAGAAGTCCCAAAAATCCGCAGCGGAAGCCGAAGCCGAGAGCGACTGACGACTCGGGTTCATAGCTTAAAGACGCGTCGTTTAATTTGAGCTTGTCCAGCGCGTCACGCAAATCCGGGTACTTGGCACCGTCAGCCGGGTATACACCTGAGAACACCATCGGCTGGACCTTGCGGTAGCCGGGCAGAGCCTCGGCAGCCGGGCATTCAACTCCGGTCACTGTATCGCCCACCTGAGTGTCCTTTACGTTTTTGATGCTCGCGGTAAAGTAGCCTACCTCACCCGCAGAAAGCTCCGCGCATGGCTCCATGCCGAGAGGGCGCAGGTATCCGCACTCGACGACGTTAAACTCAGCGCCTGTCGCCATCATGCGCACATTCATGCCCGGACGGATTGCACCGTCCATAACGCGGATATAGACTATTACGCCGCGGTAAGCGTCGTACTGGCTGTCAAATATTATTGCTTTAAGCGGCGCGGTCTCATCGCCACCGGGCGCAGGTACTGCCTCGACGACTTTTTCGAGCACGCCCTCGATATTTATTCCCATTTTCGCAGATACGAGCGGTGCATCCTCCGCCGGGATTCCGATTATATCCTCAATCTCATGTATTACGCGCTCGGGGTCTGCGCTGGGCAGGTCAATTTTATTTACGACCGGCACCACCTCAAGCCCATGCTCTATAGCCAGATAGGTATTAGCAAGTGTTTGCGCCTCTATACCCTGCGCGGCATCGACGACGAGGATTGCGCCCTCGCACGCGGCAAGCGAGCGTGAAACCTCGTAGTTGAAGTCCACATGGCCCGGGGTGTCAATCAAATTAAGGGTATACTCGTTCCCATCCTTGGCTTTATATTGAAGCTTTACCGCGCGGGCTTTAATGGTTATGCCGCGCTCACGCTCAAGCTCCATATTATCTAAAAGCTGATTTTCCATTTCGCGCGAGGTGACCGCGTTGCAGTGCTCGAGCAGACGGTCTGCCAGAGTGGATTTTCCATGGTCGATATGCGCGATTATAGAAAAATTGCGTATAAGCTCTTTCTTAGACAATTCAAGTTCACCTCATACATTTACAGTTAATAGTATTATACACTATTTTTAGGTTAAATGGAACAGTAAATACATATTTTTAACGCGCTTGGGAAAAGAATAATTTATAACATTTGAAGGGATGCGGTTAATAATATGTCAAACATAGACGAGCGAAGCATGGACCTGTTAAACGAGCTTTACAAAAACGCGGAAATGGGCATTAACGCCATCAATACTCTCCACGAAAAAGCCGATGATGATAACTTAAAAAAGGAGCTTTCCGCACAGCTGCACAATTACCGCGCAATGGAAGCGCAGATAGAGCGTGAAATTCAAAGCCGCGGTCGTTCTGCCAACTGCGCGTCTGCACTCGGACGGTTTGGACTTCGCGCATCAGTGAAAATGAATCTTATGATGGATAAGTCCCCCACGCATATCGCGCAGATGATGATGGAGGGTGCTAATGCGGGTGTAATCGACCTGACGCGAACCATTCACCAGAACGCGCAGGTTGACCCGAAGGTAAAGGATTTGGCGGATAAGCTTATGCAGACCGAGCAGCAGTCGATAGAAGTTATGCGGAAGTTCTTATAATAAGCAGAAAAAAGGATGCAGTCTGACTGCATCCTTTTTTATTTATATTATTCTCCGACCGGTACTCTGTCAAACCCGGGTGCGCGTCCCATGAGAGCGCGTTCAACGCTCCAGTAGAAGTGGTCTTTCCCTATCTGCTCTAAGATACCGCTGCGGGTTATAGTCTCCATAGCATCCTCGGCGATACCGCTTAAGAACACTTCCTTACCTGAGGAGAGAAGCTGCTCAAGAAGCTCGCTGAGTGCCTGAGCGCCTGATATATCAATATTGGGCACACCGCGCATTGAAAGATACACGGTTTTATATCCCTCAACCTTCGCGGCAATCTCCTCTACCGCCTGGGTATTTGCAAAAATCAGCGGGCCTGAGATGTATGCGACTATTGCGTTTTCGGTGCGGGATGCAAGCGCTTCGGACTCTACGCCGAGGCGGGACGGGTCAACCACGTCATAGTTTATTTTAAGACGTGACATACGCGCGACCATAAATACAAGCGCGCAGACGACACCTATGAGGATTGCAACCGTCAAATCAAAGAAGATAGTTGCAAGCATGGTGAGTAAGAATTTAAATATTGCGCTTTTGAATTTTTTCTTGAACATATACTCAATGGCTTCCCACTCGTTCATGCGCCATGCGGTGACTATAAGTACACCTGCGAGTGCACTCAGCGGAATGCGTGACATAACAGGTCCGAGAACCAGCATGGATATGAGAAGTCCGAGTGCGTGGATTATACCGGTAAGGCGTGTGCGTGCGCCGGACTTTATAGCAACGCTTGTACGTGCAATAGCGGCGGTTGCCGGGATGCCGCCAAAGAAAGGAACAATTAAGTTTCCTATGCCCTGAGCGACGAGCTCACGGTCACTGTCAAGCCTTACGCGGGTCATACGTCCTGCACTTGCGCCGCACAGCAGACTTTCGACCATGCCGAGTGCTGCAATGCTTATTGCGGGTGCGATAAGACCGGTAATTTGGTTGAGGTTTATATCCCCGAGGCGCAGACGGTCATCGAGCATAAGGCTCTTGGGGATTTCGCCGACGGTTGCTACATCGAGCTTAAATATCATGCAAGCCGCGGTGGCAAGAATTATGCCGACAAGTGATGCGGGTACAACCGCATTCCACTTCTTCGGAAAAACTATCATAAGTATGATAACCGCAAGCCCGATTATGACGGTAAGCCAATCAGGTGAAAAACCGAGCTGACCGTAGCTCATGAGCTTTTCGACCAGTGAGCCGCCCTGAGAGGTTACGCCGAAGAAATTATCAATCTGACCCGCGGCGATTATAACCGCGATGCCCGAGGTAAAACCGGTTATAACCGGCATGGGTATGTAAGCGGTAAGGCGACCCAGACGGAATATACCTGCGGCGATGAGAATAACGCCTGCAAGTGCGGTTGCAACGAACACGCCCTGCATTCCGTACTGGCTTACGACTGAGATGAGTATTGCAGCCATTGCACCGGTAGGACCGGAAATCTGATAGAATGCACCGCCGAGTGCCGCAATCAAGCAACCTGCGATAATCGCAGTCATAAGTCCTGACGCTGCAGTAGCACCGCTGGACACACCGAACGCGAGTGCCAAGGGCAGAGCAACCGCTGCAACGGTAAGGCCCGCCATCAGGTCATTTGAGAACGCTTTTGCGGAATAGCCGCGAAACTCTTCCTTTAAATCCTTAAAAAATTTGCCAATCACTTTTAAAATACCACCTTTTTAAAAATTAAAGTGCCCGGGAAACGCCCCCCGGGCACTTTAGCTTTTATATTTTAGCACAAGCTTTTAAAAAGCACAATAAATTAGGCTGAAAATCTCTTTTCTGTACTATTTTCGCGCTTATGTTACTGCGTTTTATTGTGATATTGTTACCTCTTTTTAGCTCTGCGCTTCTTTAAAAGCTCAATTATAAGCCCAATCTTTCCAAATACCCACAAAATCGCGCGCATAACCGGATATGCAAGAAGCGCAAAAACGATAAATACGAGTGTTCCGCCGACTGTCAGCTTATGGAGCATGAAAAAGTCCGCAAGCACGGTTATGCTGAAGATTACCGCGACCGTCATAGCCGCCCATATCGCGCCGCGCTTTACGTCAATGGGTTTGCACACCTGATAGAGCACCAGAAGTCCTACCCACGCCATGAGCACCGCGCACATTGTCGATAAGTCAGACATGGGGAGTGAAAACACCTCCGCAAACGCCTGAATGCCGAGCACCAGGAAAATATCCGTAAGAGCGCCGGGAAGTGCGCGTTTTATAACATTTGTCAAAAACCTGCCGCTTACTAAGTTTTTATTCGGCTCAAGCGCGAGTAAAAACGCGGGTGCACCGATTGTAAGCGTGCTGACAAGCGATAGCTGCGCAGGCGTTACCGGATACGGCATTGCGATAAACATTGCAAGCAGTGCCATGACAAATGAGAATATATTCTTGACTAAAAAAAGCGATGCCGCGCGCTCGATATTGTTTATAACGCGCCGTCCTTCAAGCACCACCTTGGGCATGGATGAAAAGTCTGAATTTAAAAGCACGAGCTGGGAC
>JAZRUF010000013.1:0-12833 GCA_045652405.1 Eubacteriales bacterium
GCAACCGCTTCACCCATTGCATCATTTGAAATTGCGACCGGAATTGAACCTACCGTGCCCGATGACAGATTAATTTGCTCTTTTGCCATCTTATCCTTTAATTCAAGGATAATTCGCTGCGCCATTTTTTTACCTACGCCTACCGCCGCAGTAAGCGGTTTTTCATCACCTGTAACTATAGAAAGCGCAAGTTGCGACGGTGTTACCGCTGAGAGAATGGAAATTGCCGCTTTAGGTCCGACACCTGAGATTCCCAAAAGCATTTTAAAGCAATTAAGCTCCTCCTGCTCGCAAAAACCGTATAACTCAAAAATGTCCTCACGCACATGTAAGTAAGTATACAGTTTCGCCGGTGCACCGACCGTCAAATTCGCTATGCTGTAGAGAGATGTGCGGCACGCATACCCGGCACCACCTACATCTATCACGGCTAAATTCTGCTCAATATGAGCTACCGTTCCATTCAAATAATAAAACATTTATCTCTACCCCTTTTGTTATCTCAAGCCATTATTCAGACTGCTGCCTGCAGTATGCGCGTGGCAAACAGCTATAGCCAACGCATCAGCCGCGTCATCCGGTTTAGGGACCTTTTCAAGACCGAGGAGCATCCTCGTCATCTCCATAACCTGCTTTTTCTCAGCTCTGCCATAGCCAACTACCGACATTTTAACCTGAAGCGGTGTATATTCAAAAACAGGCACCCCTGCCAACGCACAAGCAAGGACTATTACCCCTCTCGCCTGGCTTACATTTATCGCGGTGGTTTCATTGGTGTTGAAGAACAACTTTTCTATAGCCACTTGATCTGGAGAAAACGCTCGAATGAGTCCCGTCATGTCATTAAAAATTTCCAAAAGGCGTTCTTCTATGCTTTTCTCCGCAGGAGTGCGGATAACACCGTATTGAAGAGGCGTTATTTTATTTTTATCAGAGCTTACCAATCCGTAGCCGACAATAGCATATCCCGGATCAATCCCCAACACGGTCATACCAAAAGTTCCTTTCAGCGTTTTTTCCTTTTTCCACGTCTTGCGCGAGGTTCATATGCCCCTTTTGCAACTACCGGCTTCTTCTTTCTTTCCGGTCTTATAAGGCAATGCTTTTCAAAACCTATCAAATCCGTTCTGCCTGCGCGTTGTAGGGCCTGTATTACAAGCTCACGCTTTTCCGGTTTTCTCCACTGCAGCAAAGCGCGCTGCATAGCTTTTTCCTTGGCATCGCGCGCTACGTATACTTCCTTCATAGTGCGTGGGTCTATCCCGGTATAATACATACACGTAGAAACGGTTCCAGGTGTCGGATAGAAGTCCTGCACCTGCTCAGGCATATGCCCCATCTTATTTAGATATTCAGTAAGCTTAACCGCATCCTTGAGCGTACATCCCGGATGGGACGAAATCATATACGGCACAAGATACTGTTCTTTTCCATAACGCTGATTAAGCCTTTTAAACTTCTCCCTGAATTTTTCATATACTTTAAATTCAGGCTTTGCCATGTACGCTAAAACTTCATCGCAACAATGCTCTGGCGCAACTTTGAGCTGTCCGCTTATATGATGCTCGACAAGCTCGTTGAAAAACTCATCAGATTTATCCTGCATGAGATAATCAAATCGAATACCTGAACGAATAAAAACCTTTTTTATTCCCTTAATTTGCCGTAGCTTGCGAAGTAGTGACAGATAATCGCTGTGGTCGGAATTTAAGTTTGGGCAAGGCTTTGGTGTTAAGCAATTTCGGTTGCACATTCCGTGCTCTTTCTGCTTATCGCACGATGTATGCCTGAAATTCGCGGTAGGACCACCAACATCGTGTATATACCCTTTAAAATCCGGATATTTTGATATTTCCTCAGCTTCTCTTATTACAGATTCATGACTGCGCACACTTATCATGCGTCCCTGATGAAACGCAAGTGAGCAGAAGTTGCATCCACCAAAGCAACCGCGATTGTGAATAATGGAAAACCTTACTTCTTCTATCGCCTTTACTCCACCCTGCTTTTCATATACCGGATGATACGTCCTCATATATGGGAGTTCATACACACGGTCAAACTCATCTGTAGTAAGAGGTAGCGGCGGAGGTGTCTGCACAACAAAGCCGTTATCATGCGGTTGCATAACCGCTTTTCCCCGAATCGGGTCCTGCTCATTCATCTGAATACGCGTAGCTTTCGCATAAGCTTTTTTATCCCCGGATACTTGTTCATAAGAAGGGCACATAACATATGGGAAAGCACAATCGCCGGCATTCTTTGTAAAGTATGTTATTCCGCGCAAATCGCGCAACTGGGAAATATCCTTACCGGATGCCATCCAGTCTGCCAGTACAACAATTGTATTCTCTGACATTCCGTAAGTAATTACATCCGCCCTTGAATCAATGAGTATTGAACGTCTCACTGCATCATCCCAGTAATCATAGTGAGCAAATCTGCGAAGCGATGCTTCAAGACCACCGATTGACACCGGGAGATCCGGATATACCTCTTTAATTTTGTTGCTGTACACTATAGCTGCACGGTCCGGACGCATCCCCATCTTCCCCCCGGGTGTATATGCATCCGTACTGCGCCTGCGTTTTCCGACCGTGTAATGAGCTACCATTGAGTCAATATTTCCGCCGGTAACCATAGCACCTATTCGCGGTCTGCCAAGCGCGCGGAACGCCTGCGGATTTTTCCAATCAGGCTGGGCGAGAACCGCCACTCTGTAGCCCGCCGCTTCGAGAACGCGAGTTATTATTGCAAAACCGAAGCTCGGATGATCGACATATGCATCTCCAGTAACACAGAGAAAATCATAGCTATCCCACCCGCGGTCGAGCATATCCTTTTTTGTCATAGGTAAAAACTGCTTATTCATCTTAGCTCTCCCGGCGCATCTTCATTTCTTGCCACTCTTCTTTTGAGATAAGCAACTGGCGCGGTTTTGCCCCCTCAAACGGTCCGACTATTCCGCGAGCTTCCATTTGGTCAACTATTCGCGCTGCTCTTGAATATCCAAGCTTAAGTCTTCTCTGCAACATTGATACGGATGCCTGACCGGTTTCTACCACTACGTCTATCGCCGAATCGAGCATCTCATCGGCATCCAAATCGCCGTCTTCACCTGCTGCACCGCTTGTATTTTCCTTCTGCTCTGCCTGACGTTCAATCTGCTCAATAATCTCATTTGAATACTCGGCATCGCCACTTTTCTTGACATGTGCCACAACAGCTTCGACTTCTTTTCCTGATATGAAGCAGCCCTGAATTCTGGTGGGTTTATTTGAACCTATCGGCGCAAATAGCATGTCACCCTTACCAATGAGTTTTTCAGCTCCTGCAGAACCCAGGATGATATTGGACTCAACCTTACTTGCAACTGCAAACGCGATACGCGACGGTATATTACTTTTAATAACGCCGGTTATAACGTCAACTGACGGACGCTGTGTTGCAATTATAAGATGCATTCCCGCAGCACGTGCCATCTGCGTAAGTCTCATGATAGAATCTTCTACTTCCTTACGCGCGACTACCATAAGGTCTGCAAGCTCGTCTATAACTATAACTATCTGAGGAAGAGGCTCACCCTCACCGGACGCTCCCACCTTGCGGTTGTAGCCCTGCATATCACGTACGTTATTGTCTGCAAACAGCTTATAGCGCTTCATCATCTCCATTACCGCCCACTGCAGAGCACCGGATGCTTTGCGCGGGTCAGTTACAACCGGAACAAGCAAATGCGGTATACCATTATATATGCCCAATTCAACCATTTTCGGGTCAACCATTATAAGGCGAACCTGCTCAGGAGTGGACTTATACAAAAGACTTATTATAATTGAATTCATGCAAACGGATTTACCGGAACCCGTAGTACCTGCAATGAGAAGATGCGGAAGCTTTGCGATATCGCCTACAATGCAATTACCTGATATATCCTTGCCCATTGCAAATGCGACATTACTGTCATTAGAAGTAAACTCCTTTGACCCTATAACGTCACGTATATTAACCGTCTGAACTTCCTTGTTGGGCACCTCTATTCCTATAGCGGATTTATCCGGAATAGGCGCAATATAAATACTTGATGCACCCAGCGCAAGCGCTATGTCATCTGAAAGGCCTGTAAGGCGCGAGAACTTGACACCCGGATCCAACTGAACCTCATATCTCGTAACTGACGGACCGCGCACTATACCGACTAAATGGACTTCTATACCAAAGCTTTTTATAGCCTCTATCAGGCGGAAACCGTGCGCACGTACATCTTCTCCATCACCACGCAAAGAAGCCTTGGACTCATTGAGAAGCGTAATCGGCGGATAGCTGTACAGCTCTTTCTGCTCAGGCTTTTCCTCCTCTGGAATTTTAAAACCTTCACCAACATCTCCCGGTGCATCTTGAGCCTGAGTATCCGACGGAGCATTCTCTGCTACATCCGCAGTCTCTTCAAGCGTCGCAACCTGACATGCGGCAACGTCTTTAATCTCTTCAGTTTGGAAATTTCCCGGATTAATATGATACGGCTCATCAGGCTGAGCTGCCTGCTCCTCTGCCAACAGCTCGGCCGGCGATTTAACACGTGCTGGACGCAGCTCTATCTTGCGCGGTTTCTCATCTTCCCTTACTTCTCCGTCGAGCGGAATATCTATTATCGGTCTGCGCCTTCTCTGTACGCGGACCTGACGTTCCCTTTCCTTAGCTTCCTGCTCCTCGTAATATTCTTCATCATACTCGACACCGCGGGGTCTTGAAGATAACCAATCGCCTATTGCATCGACTATATCCATGAAAGTAATATCGAATGCTCCGCAGATTGTCAGCACTGTGAGAAGCAAAAAGAGAGGAATTGTTGCAAAGCGACTTATATATGTAACCAAAACCGCAGCTGTATATCCGGCAAAGAGACCGCCACCCTTTAGTATATTGCCGTCCTCAAGCATTTCGAAGTACCCTTTTGTAAAATCCGCATCACCTGTAATTGAGTGAATAAAGCACCCGATGAGAAGCGGTGTTATAAGAGCACATATAACACGTGTTTTGATAGGTCTACCACGGCTAATAAACAATATAATTCCCGCAAACGCCAACGCAATCGGAAGCACAAACACACCTGTTCCAATGCATTGACGCGCAGTCCTGCCTATAAAGTCAACAAAAGGCGCTTCCACATGAACTATAGCAAGCAGTGAGATAAGGGCAAGAAAAAACAGAACAAATGCCCAGGCCTGATTTTTTTGAGCGCGCTCTTTCTGCGTCATCTTCCTCGTAGCAGAAGATTTTCTCCCCGACTTTCTTTTTACCGTACTTTTTCCGCGCGTTGTTGCAGATTTTTTTCCTTTGCGTGCGGCCATTAATTTCACCTCTTATTTCATCTGTAAATCTATTTCCTTATTAATGTGATATACATTATTATACAACACTTAATTATACCATAAATTAATATAATTTCAAGTATTATAGCCTTACAGAAAATACCCATCCTGAAATCCAGGATGGGTATTTTTTAGTTGAAGGATGGCTTTTCTCCTCCGATGTTTACGAAACGGCTGTCTTCGGGAGACGGCTCAGACAGACTGAAATACATTTTAGCAGCTTTTGTAGTTCCGAAGTCACGGTTTGAACCGGTATTCTGTACTTTGTTAAACGCTTCTCTGAACATTGCGTTATGCGCTTCTTCGCGGTTTAATAAAAAGTCAATTGTTTCTCTTACCTTTTTATCCTCTATCTGACGGTAAAGGTACTCGTAAACAACTTTCGCCCTCTGCTCAGACGCGATATTTGACAGAAGATCTGCGCACAAATCGCCGGTAACGGTTACATAGTCACCTGTCCACGAATATCCGGATGCATTGATAAGTCCCGGATTTAAACCTAAGAGAACATGAGTTTGAATTTCGCCGTTTGGAACCTTTGTAGCATCAACGTCATGGCCGTTGAGCAGATTTATGGTTTGAGAAATCATCTCAAGATGGCTGAGCTCCTCGGCTGCAATGTCCATAAAAAGGTCTTTGATTTCAGGGTCCTTAATTCTGAAACTCTGCGACATATACTGCATAGCCGCCTTCAGCTCACCGTTTCCGCCGCCGCACTGCTCCTGCAAAAGAGCCGCATATTGCGGATTCGGCTTTTCAATCTCCACCGGATGAAATAACATTTTTTCATGCTTAAACATAAACATACCTCACTTTACAATAAATTTGCTCTTATTATCTCCCACGCAAAGTGATTTATGTATGTTTTTAAATTTTTGTTATTCTATCCCTTTTAATTTACTTATTGCAACTTTGTATATTATTATAACTGACGCAAAAGTAATTACAACCCTAATTGCAACAATTAAGCCCCCTAACTCAACTGCAATAAAAAAGCAAAGAAAAGAGAAAAAGTCACCGTAGAGTTGCAGCTCCACAGTGACCAAGGCTTTCAATATACCTCACACGGCAGTTCAAAAGTCTAGTGTTTTTTAATCAATATCGTTTTTAATTAAATCCTCATAGCTCTCGCGTTTAACAATCAATTTGGATTTACCGCCGCTAACCATAACTACCGGTGGGCGCGGAACTCGGTTATAATTTGATGCCATTGAATAGTTATACGCACCGGTTGCAAGAATTGCAAGTAAATCTCCAGCAGAAACCTTTGGAAGTTTCATATCTTTTCCTATTATATCTCCGCTTTCGCAGCAACGGCCTGCAATGGTAACCGTTTCAGTCGCCTCAGCGTCAATCCTCTCCGGCAACACAGCAGTGTATTCAGCCTGATACAGGGCATATCGCGGATTATCCGTCATACCTCCGTCTACTGAAACATATGTGCGCACATCCTTAATTTCCTTTACCGAACCGACAGTATAAACGGTTATTCCTGACGGAGCTACTATTGAACGGCCTGGCTCAATTACCAAAAACGGAAGTTTTAAACCAAATTCCCTCGCCGCAGATTTTACCTCATCTGTGAAGTTTTTAACCGTAGCTTCAATGGGCTCAGGGTCATTGTCCTCTGTATACTTAATGCCAAATCCGCCGCCGAGATTGAGTTCCTCTATTTCATATCTGAATTTTTCTTTCACATCGCGTATGAATCCCAGCATAACTCTTGCAGCCTGCTTAAACGGATTATTCTCAAATATCTGAGAACCGATATGGCAATGCACACCTACAAGGTTTACATTCTTTAGAGCTATGGCCTTCTCAACAATTTCCATAGCTTCGCCGTTTTCAAGCGCAACGCCGAACTTAGAGTCAATCTGACCTGTCATAATAAAATCATGCGTGTGCGCATCAATTCCAGGTTTAATTCGGAATGAAATGTCAGAAACAACGCCTCGCTCTGCTGACATACGATTTAAATTCTCGAGCTCTTCATTGTTATCTACAACAAACCTGCGAATTCCCGCATCAAGTGCCATGGAAATCTCGCCAACGGTTTTGTTATTTCCGTGGAAGTACATGCGCGAAGCCGGAAAGCCCGCTTTAAGCGCAGTATACATTTCACCACCGGATACAACATCAACAGCCATATTCTCTTCATTGAGGAGTTTGTACATATACTTCGTACTAAAAGCCTTTGAGGCAAAAGCTACCATGAAGTTATCCCCATAACTATCCTGCATAGCTTTGCGATATTTTCTGCACGTGGCGCGTATATGATCCTCATCCATTATATACACAGGTGTACCGTATTCCTTCGCAAGTGACGGAACGTCCACACCGCCTATTGTTAAATGTCCCTGTTCATTTTGGGACAGACACGGTGAAATCTGCATTTTATTCATCCTTTATCATTTACTCATTAGCTGCTTCTATTATCATGGAAAGCAGCTCAGCTTTACCCAATCCCTTTTCCGCAGAGAAAAGGAGCACCGCCTCTTGCGGAATATCCAAAGTCTCCGATATAAGCTTTATGGATGCTTCCATCTGACTTTTCTTTAGTTTATCGGCTTTATTAGCCACTACACAGTACGGCACATCGGTTTGGCGAAACCATTCAGCCATAACCAAATCATCCTTAGTAGGCTTATGTCTCGCATCTACAATAAACACTCCGAGTTTGAAGCTTTCCTCACGGTTGAAATACTCCTCTAAAAGTTTTCCCCAACGTTCTTTTTCGCTGTGGGACACTTTTGCGTATCCGTACCCCGGAAGGTCTACAAAGTAGATTTTTTTATCTATGCAAAAAAAGTTTATATGCGTAGTCTTCCCCGGGGATGCGCCTACTCTTGCAAAATTTTTGCGATTGAGCAAACGATTTATAACCGATGACTTGCCCACATTCGACTTACCTGCAAAAACTATCTGCGGAAGTTGGTTTTTAGGAAAATCCCTTTGCGATGCCGCTGATATAACAAATTCCGCATTATGCAAATTAACCGTCATATTCGTCCGCTCCTTTCAATTTACTACTGTCTTATCATCGGAACTCTTCGCTTGGTCTGAGTTTCGGTCATTGCTGCCGGAATCTTGTTTTCCTCATCGGAAATTTCACTCTTATCCTTTTTTTCTTCATTATGCGAAAATTCTATTGCAGTATGAATAACCGCGTCAATATGAGATGCGGAAACAAAATTAAGCTCCTCTCGAACTTTCGGGTCAATATCCTCCAAGTCCTTCAAGTTCTCATCAGGGATTATAACCGTCTTAATCCCCGCGCGGTAAGCCGCCATTGTCTTTTCTTTCAATCCGCCTATCGGCAGCACGCGACCGCGTATTGAAATCTCACCTGTCATGGCAACATCTGCACGTGCAGGCACTCCGGTAAGCGCAGAAACCAGTGCCGTGGCAATTGTAACACCGGCAGATGGACCATCCTTAGGCACTGCACCTTCGGGGAAATGAATGTGAATATCCTTGGTTTTATAGAAGTCAGCATCAATATTAAGTGCATCCGCGCGGCTTCTTACATACGTAACCGCAGCTTTTGCCGATTCATTCATAACCGTGCCCAAATTACCGGTGACTTCAAGCTTGCCAGTTCCGTCAACCACGCAAGCTTCGGCTTGAAGTATTTCACCACCGACAGCCGTCCACGCCAGACCGTTTACAACTCCCGCCTCACTGTGCTTTGCGCAAATCTCCTTCCGATAGCGTACAACACCGAGAAAATCTTTTAAATTCTTAGCGGTAACATGTATTCTTGCACTTTCTCCTGATACGATCATCTTCGCAGCCTTGCGGCAAATTGTACCCAGCTCACGCTCAAGTGTACGTACACCTGCTTCACGTGTGTATTCTTCTATTACGCAATAGAGCGCCTCATCATCAATTCTAAGCGTTGCACCGTTAAGGCCGTGACGCTTACGCTCTTTTGCAAGCAAGTGTTCCTTCGCTATATGGAACTTTTCTTCCGCAGTATAGCTTGTAAGCTCTATAACTTCCATTCTGTCCAAAAGGGGTTTCGGTATTGTGGAAGTAGTATTTGCAGTGGTGATAAACAAAACGTTTGAAAGGTCAAACGGAACCTCGAGATAATGGTCCCTGAATGCAAAGTTCTGTTCACTGTCAAGCACCTCAAGCATTGCCGCTGACGGGTCGCCACGGAAATCACTTGACATTTTATCAATCTCATCCAAAAGCAAAACTGCATTTTTACTGCCAGCCTGCTTCAATGCGTTTATAACTCGTCCCGGCATAGCTCCAATATACGTCTTTCTGTGACCGCGAATATCCGCTTCATCTCGTACACCACCTAAAGACAAACGAGCAAATTTCCTATCCAGTGCCCGCGCGATTGATTTACCCACAGATGTTTTTCCAACACCCGGAGGTCCGACAAGGCATATTATCTGCCCTTTAATATCCGGCGCAAGCTGCTTTACAGCTAAGAATTCCAATATCCGGTCTTTCACCTTTTCAAGACCGTAGTGGTCCGAATCAAGGATTTTCTTAGCTGTGGACAAATTAATTTTATCCTTCGTCATGGTATTCCACGGAAGCTCCAGGCATGTGTCCAAATATGTGCGGACAACCGTGCTCTCCGGTGAGTTCCACTGCATCTTCCTGAGTCGGTCCGCTTCTTTAAGAAGCTTTTGAGATACTTCCTCAGATAAATTTAGTTTATTTATCTTTTGGATATATTCCTCATATTCCTCAGTTTGGTCTTCCCTGTCACCGAGTTCAGATTGAATTGCCTTCATCTGCTCACGCAGAAAATATTCCCTTTGGTTATTGTCCAGTTGCTGTTTCACCTTACCGGTAATATCGTTTTCAATTTTAAATAACTGCAATTCCCGCGTAACTATCTTATGTACCAGTTGCAGACGCTTATAAGGGCGCATTTCTTCAAGCACCACTTGCTTGTCAGCAAATGACATAGGCAAATTCTGTGCAATAAAATCAGCTAATTCCTCCGGTGTTTCTGCAGATAAAACATTTATCATTATATCATGGCTGAATTTAGGTGAAACCTCTGCAAATTCGCCTATGAGCTCCTGAACGGACCTCATTAATGCCTCAATCTTAATCGCGCTCTCACGTGTTTTAAGTGGAGTAAGCTCCGCCACCTCAACCTGCAAAAACGGCTCAACCGACAAAACTGTATTAATTCTTGCGCGGTACAGACCTTCAATAAGAATGCGCATATTGTCGCCCGGATATCTGAGCATTTGTTTAACCTTAGCTACGGTTCCGACCGTGTATATGTCATTTTCATTTGGGTCATCGCATCTTATATCCTTTTGTGCGACCAAAAACAACAATTGCTCGTCGCGCATTGTCTCCTCAAGGGCACGCATTGACTTTTCTCTTCCCACATCAAAGTGGACCATCATTTTTGGAAATACGGTGAGCCCGCGAAGTGGCAGCACCGGCATAATAGCAAATCCTGATTTCTTTACTGCTTCACTCATATCTTTAAACCTCCTAACGGGAGAGTGTTTTTACTCAATTGTATACCTATTATATTTTACCTTGTTTTTTACATCAAGTCTAGTACATTTAGGCGTTTATTAAATAAAATTTAATTTTTATTGCCGCAAAATAAAGCAGAGCGGTCTATTATACCGCCCTGCTTTATTTTATCCCACTGCTAAATCGCTTTTCATTATGCACTTTGGTTTACGGTGGTTTCTTATACAATCCTCAGTAATGATTACCTTTGCAATATTTTCATCAGACGGCACCTCGTACATAATTTCCGTCATGATACCCTCCAAAACTGCACGCAATCCGCGCGCACCAATTTCGCGCTCTATTGCCAAATCCGCAATCGCGTTGAGTGCATCATCCTCAAACACGAGCTCGACATCATCCATTGCGAGAAGCTTTTCATACTGCTTTGTCAACGCATTTTTGGGCTTCGTGAGTATCTGTATCATCGCTTCTCTGTCCAAAGCCTCAAGCGGCGCGATTACAGGAAGACGGCCGACGAGTTCCGGAATAATGCCAAATTTGAGCAAATCGTGTGGCTGAATCCCCTTTAAAAGCTCGGTTATATTTGTTTTGTTTTTGCTTGTTATCTGAGCCTCAAATCCAAGTCCACCCTTAGCTGTACGCTTGGATATTACCTTATCAATACCGTCAAAAGCACCGCCACAGATAAAGAGAATATTCGCGGTATTAATCTGAATAAACTCCTGATGCGGATGCTTACGCCCACCCTGAGGCGGAACATTTGCAACCGTTCCTTCAAGAATTTTCAATATTGCCTGCTGTACACCTTCTCCTGAAACATCGCGCGTAATGGATACATTTTCGCTTTTTCGTGCAATTTTGTCAATCTCATCAATATATATAATTCCGCGCTCTGCCGCTTCAATATCATAATCCGCAGCTTGAATCAGGCGAAGGAGAATATTTTCAACATCCTCGCCCACATATCCGGCTTCGGTAAGCGTAGTTGCGTCCGCAATCGCAAACGGAACGTTAAGCATTTTTGCAAGAGTCTGTGCAAAGAGCGTTTTGCCGCATCCGGTCGGACCAATCATAAGAATGTTACTCTTCTGAAGCTCGACACCATCATCAGCTTCCAAATGCGCTATACGCTTATAATGATTGTATACCGCGACGCTGAGTGCAATTTTTGCCGACTCCTGGCCGACTATATATTCATCGAGCTTTTGGCGGATTTCCATCGGCTTCATCAAATTAAATTCCGCCACTTCGGCACTTTTCATTGCACGCTCTTCTGCGAAGCTGTCATCAATAAGTTGCTTGCAAATCTTAACGCATTCGTCGCATATATATGCGCCGTTGCCGGTTATAATTCGCCCAACCTCTTCCCTTGGTTTGCCGCAAAATGAGCACATTACGCCTTTAACTTCATCAGACATATACTAAATCCTATCTCCGCGCTTAAACATACTGCGTCCGCCGATGCGCGGTGTATTAACGGACTTTTTATCTTTTCTCAATAACCTTGTCAATTAGACCGTATTCCACAGCCTCCTGAGCGGTCATAAAATTATCACGCTCAGTATCTCTCTCAACTATCTCAAGCGGTTTCCCGGTTACATCTGCAAGGATATTATTGAGTTTAGACTTAATCTTCAATATGCGGTCAGTATGAATTTTTATGTCCGTAGCCTGACCTTGGAATCCGGCAAGAGGTTGATGAATCATGATTTCAGAATTCGGAAGAGCAAGACGTTTGCCCTTTGCACCTGCAGACAAAAGAAACGCACCCATACTTGCCGCCATGCCCACACAAATCGTAGATACATCACACTTTATATACTGCATAGTATCATAAATTGCCATACCCGAAGTAATAGAACCGCCCGGGCTGTTAATGTAAAACTGGATATCTTTATCCATATCCTGTGCCTCAAGATACAAAAGCTGAGCCACAACCAAGCTTGCAGTTGCATCGTTTACTTCGTCGGACAAAAAGATAATGCG
>JAZRUF010000014.1:0-2471 GCA_045652405.1 Eubacteriales bacterium
GCGATGAATGCGGTAAAACCATGTACAAGCGCAGCGGAAAAGGGCAGAAGAAGATTTTCTGTGCAAATCCGGAGTGTTCAAAATACGTGCCGCAGGTGCGTTATGAGAAAAAAAACGGGGAAGAAAAGAAGACAGCTAAAAAAACTGCCACTAAGAAAACCTCAACAAAAAAGGCCGTGACAAAAAAGACAACTGCGAAAAAGAAAAAGGACGGAAGCGAAAATGAGTAATGCGCGTGTAATAGGCGCGGGACTTGCGGGTTGTGAAGCCGCGTGGCAGCTTGCTAAGCGCGGAGTAAAGGTAATTCTTCATGAGATGAAGCCAGATAAAAAAACTCCTGCGCACCATGGCAACGGCTTTGCCGAGCTTGTATGCTCAAACTCACTGCGCGGAAACTCGCTTGAAAATGCACCGGGTCTTTTAAAGGAAGAACTTCGGCGCACAGGCTCGCTTATTTTAGAGTGCGCTGATAAAACACGCGTTCCCGCAGGTGGAGCACTGGCGGTTGACAGAGAGCTGTTTTCCCAGATGATAACACAAAAAATAAATGAACATCCCAATATAGAAATCATTGAAGGTGAGGTAACTGAGCCACAGCTTGATATGCCGCTTATAATCGCCACCGGTCCGCTTACTGACGGTAAGATGGCAGAGTGGGTAGCCGAGATTTGCGGCGGAAATGAGTATTTAAGCTTTTACGATGCAGCCGCACCGATAGTGTCGTTTGATAGCATTGATATGTCGCGCGCATATTTTGCGTCCAGATACAATAAGGGTGATGCTGATTATATTAATTGCCCGATGAATGAAGAGGAGTACAGAGCATTCTGGGAGGCCTTGTGCGGTGCGGAAGAAGCACCTGTGCATGGGTTTGAAGATAAAAAGGTTTTTGAAGGCTGTATGCCGGTTGAGGTTATGGCGCGGCGCGGCCGCGATACACTTCTTTTCGGTCCCCTTAAGCCGGTTGGGCTTGCAGATCCTAAGACCGGAAAGGACCCATTTGCCGTCGTTCAGCTCAGGCGTGATAACAGCGCAGGAACGCTATATAATCTGGTAGGGTTTCAGACTCATCTGAAGTTTGGCGAACAAAAGAGAGTTTTTTCAATGATACCCGGATTGGAGCAGGCGGAGTTTTATCGCTACGGTGTTATGCACAGAAACAGCTATATAAATTCGCCAAAGCTTTTAAATGCGGATTTTTCATTGCGTGAGAGAGAGGATATATTCTTCGCAGGGCAGATGACCGGTGTTGAGGGATATATAGAATCAGCCGCATCGGGTTTCGTTGCCGGATTAGCTCTTGCGAGGAGAATTTCAGGACTTCCGCGTTGTGATTTTCCGCGTGAATGTGCCCTTGGCGCACTCGGTGCGTATGTAAGCGACCCTATGCATGAGAAATTCCAGCCGATGAATATAAACTTCGGTCTTATTCCGCCGTTGGGATACCGTGTAAAGGGAAAACGAAACAAAAATGCGGAGATTTCAAAACGCGCACTTGAAATATTGGAGCAGTGGATTGAGTCCGGTGGATTGGCTCTTTAGCAGATAAAAATATTTTTGAAGGGAAGCGTTGGGGAAATGAAGATAATTGTAGATGCGATGGGCGGTGACCATGCACCTGAAGAAATAGTAAAGGGCGCGTGCATGGCATCAAAAGAATTTGGTGTACATATAGTTTTGGTAGGCCGTCAGAACGAAATTGAGCCGTTTTTGGATAAGGATGCGGATGTGAGTGTCGTACATGCGCAGGACGTTATTACTATGGAGGACGACCCGACCAAGGCTATACGTGCAAAAAAGGATGCGTCTATGACAGTCGCTCTGCGGCTGCTTGCAGACGGTCAGGGTGATGCCTTGGTTTCCGCGGGCAGCACAGGTGCTCTTTTGGTGCAGGCTACGCTCATAGTAAAGCGTATCCGCGGAGTGCGCCGCGCGGCGCTGGCTCCGATTATGCCAACTGCTACCGGCGGTACTTTGCTTATTGACAGCGGTGCAAATGCGGATTGCTCACCTGAGTATTTGCTGCAGTTTGCACTTATGGGTGCAAGCTATGCAAAATTTGCTTTGGGAATTGAAAATCCGCGCATAGGTCTTCTAAATAACGGAACCGAGGAGCATAAGGGTGGCGAGTTGCAACAGAAATCTTATGTTCTCCTAAAGCAGGCGGCGGAAAAGAAAATGATAAACTTTACCGGAAATATTGAGGGGCGCGATGCGGTTCTCGGCGGTGCAGATGTTATTGTTACAGACGGTTTCAGCGGCAATATCCTTCTTAAAACCGTTGAGGGCGCTGCGATGTTCTTTGCAAAAGAGATAAAGGGCATTTTCATGAAAAATATATTCAGTAAAATTGCGGCTCTTATGGTTAAAGACGGAATACGCAGCTTTAAAAAGAAAATGGATTACAATGAAGTGGGCGGAGCTCCGCTTCTCGGAATATCAAAGCCGGTTATCAAGGCTCACGGCTCATC
>JAZRUF010000015.1:0-31206 GCA_045652405.1 Eubacteriales bacterium
GTATTTGGGCTGCTGGGTGACGCCCCCACCGCGGATTTCATAGCTTACTGCCTCACCCTCGCCGCGTGCGGAGACAAGGGCTTCATCACTTACTCCCAAAAGCTCCTGCGTCGGCATTTTTGGGGAAGTAGTACATCCTGCTGCAAAAAATAAAACCATGATTAAAGAAGCTAAAATTTTCTTATTCATAAAATCACCATGACCCTTTTAACTGCGGGTTATTTCAACCGCGCGGCGTAGCGCGCCTTCTGATTTTTCATCATATACGATATTTACTGAATCGCCAATATTAAGGATAACTGCGAGCTCGCTGTCCGCCGCGGAGATTGAGTAATATGACGCATCGTTTGCAAGGCGGATGTAGTACATTGTATTTCCGCCAATTACTGCCGAGCGTATCTCGGAAATTACTCCCGAAACGGTAGTCTCTATAGGAGTAGCACTCTGAGTTATGCCGTGCTGAAGCATCAGGCGGATATATTCCTTCTCGCACTCAGCAACCGTATTTCCGGTAGCTACAATCTGGTACTGCGAAACATTAACCATAGCGTACATCTTGACAAGCTCGGCTCTGTCCTTAAGTGCCATAAAGTATGTCGGCTGAGAGGAAATATTGAGAAGCAGCGGGAAGGTAGCCGCGTAACCCAGATGTTGAACAACGCCCTGTGCGGATGCCATAGCTGAGTATTCAGCCGCACCGGCGCAGGAGTAATATCTGGTCTCCTTAGTGCGTTGGTTAGAGAGAATAAAGCCGACGTTTGACTGGTCACCGCCAACGGAGGTGATGCCGGTATATACCCAAATATCGTCGTTTAGTGCGATGTAGTTATATCCGTCCGTTGTAACGGTTACATCTTTTTGGCCAAATATTGAGTTAAAGAATCCATTGCGGTAGGTTCCGTAATAGTCGTACTGCTCGATGATGAGTGAGGCTGTGTACACACGGTCAACCCAAGTCGGGATTTCCTCGGGAGAAAAGTATTCACTCTCACCTGTGCAAGCGTTTACAAGCACCGCGCCGCTTATATCCTCACCGCCGAAAAGGCCGATTCTCTTTACTATGCGCGGGCATACCCAATACGGGTTACCGTCTTCATCCACTTCAAATGTCGCGTTTCCGAACATATACGTCGGATAATTAAAGCGCAGGTGTCTGTCAAGGTAGCGTCCGAAAAGCTCGGTTTTCGAGTACTTTATTCCGTTTTCCAAACGAACCACGTCTACGTTCTGGGTTACCATATCAATGACTATATATGCAGGAAGACCTTTACTGCGGTTATTAAACCACTTTATAACATCACCGTACTCCAAGCATGCAACGCGCACCGGTCGGTTATTGTAATTAATCTGAGTATAATCATCCGAGACCTCAAACTGGCTTACCATATCCGCAAGCTCGCCGAGCTTACGGTCACCCAAACGCTCTGCAGAGTCCTCATCGAGCATGGGGATTTTATCGTATGAAATCTCCGTAACCTCGCTTGCAAAATCGCCGGGTTCGACCTCAAGAAGCTTTTTATACGAATTTGCACGCAGAAGCGGCCATGAGGATACCGTGCCGACTATGCCGACCGCAACAAGCAATAGAATTATTATGCCGCTTACTTTGCACTGGCTTTTGACATATTTAAAATATTCCTTGGCTCCGCCCTGCACACTCGCCTGGAACCCTGAGGTTATGAGCGAGGTTATAATATACACTGCGCACAGGATGCCGATAAACGTATAAAATTCCTGCGCCTGCGGATTTATTGCGGGAAGCGATACGTAGAAATAAACCGCGGCAAATATGAGCGTGACTAAAATATTTATCAAAATCCGTGCCGCATGGCTCTTGATTGCAAATTTCTTAGGCTCCTGCGCATTGCTGTAATCAAAGCCTGTTTTGAACATTCTGTCATTCTCCTCTCGTTTGTCTGTTCCTTGAGATTATTATACATTCCTTTTTCAAAAACTACAACAACTGTTTTTTTATTTTCAAATTATGTCCGTTTTAAAAATAATTATTGACGTTTTGGGATTTTAATGTCATCCTTAAATAAGAAGATGCATACGGAGGTATATAAAATGATTTATACGGTTACGCTCAATCCGTCCCTTGACTATACTGTGTGGACGAGAAATTTTTCCGCGGGAAGGATAAATCGCACAGAGGAGGAGAAAATATATCCGGGTGGAAAAGGAATAAATGTATCGGTGGTTCTTAAAAATTTAGGCTTTGACAGCTTAGCACTGGGTTTTTGTGCGGGATTTACAGGTGCTGAGATAAAAAGGCTTTTGTCAGAGCTTGGCTGCATGGAAGATTTTATCGACATACCGGGCGGCACCTCACGCATAAATGTAAAGCTTAAATCCGATACCGAAACCGAAATAAACGCGCGAGGACCACAAATTACGCAGAGTGGTGTTGATGCGCTTTTTTCAAAAATTGAAAAGATTTCCGACGGTGATGTTTTAATTCTTGCCGGAAGTATTCCCGCAGGACTTCCTGAGGATTTGTACATGCTTATTCTGGAGCGCCTTCGCACAAAAAATGTGCGCACGGTTGTAGATGCATCGGGCGAGCTTCTTTTAAGGGCGCTTAAATACCGCCCATTTCTCATAAAGCCGAATCTCGATGAGTTGCGCGAGGTGTGTGGGCGCAACCTCACTTCAAAGGAAGAGATAGTTTCTGCGGCAAAAGAGCTTCAAATGCGCGGAGCAGAGAACGTACTCGTCTCCTTAGCCGGTGACGGTGCAATCCTCGTATGTGAAAACGGCGAGGTACTAAGCGCACTGCCGCCCTCGGGGAAGGTTATAAACTCAGTCGGTGCCGGCGATTCAATGGTCGCAGGCTTTATCGCAGGCTTTTTAAGATGCGGAAGCTATTCCGAGGCTTTTAAACTCGCGCTCTGCGCGGGAAGTGCTTCGGCATTTAATGAATGGCTTGCCACAAAAGAGGATATACTTAGGTTACTTGAATAAAAAAGGAGAATTATCTGATGAAAACATTCGAATACACCATAAGCGATCCGGATGGGATTCACGCTCGCCCTGCGGGTCTTCTGGTCAAGGAAGCTTCAAAATACAAAAGCACAATCACCGTATCAAAAGACGGAACCAGTGCCGACTTAAAGAGAATTTTCTCGGTTATGTCCTTAGGCGTAAAGTCGGGTGATACGGTGACGGTAGAAGTAACCGGACCTGACGAGAACCCCGCCGTTGAGGCCATCAAAGCTCTGTTCTCGGAGAATTTATAGGCGAGGGAAAAAGGGGGTTAACCTTAATGATAACTCTTCGCGGTAAAGGTGTATTCGGAGGAATTGCAATAGGTACACTGCGCTTTTATAACCGACGTAAAGTGAAGATAAAGCGCATGCGTATAGAGGATACAGAAGCTGAAATTGCGCGCTTTGAAGATGCAAAAGAACGCGCAGAGGATAGCCTTAAGGCGCTGTATGAAAAGGCACTCCACGAGGTGGGTCAGGCGAATGCGGCGATTTTTGAAATACATCAGATGATGTTAAATGATGAGGATTTCTGCGATGCCATAAGGCATGTAATATCATCCCAGCAGGTAAATGCCGAGTACGCGGTAGGTGTTGCGGCTGACAGATTTTCCGAGATGTTCTCTGCAATGGAGGACTCCTATATGCGCGCACGCGCGGCGGATGTCCGCGATGTTTCCGAGCGGCTTTTAAACGTCCTGCAGGGGATAGTGCATGAGGATATTGCAAGCGAGGACCCAATGATAATAGCGGCTGATGACCTGGTCCCGAGTGAGACCGTTCAGCTTGATAAAAACAAGGTACTTGCGTTTGTAACCCGAAAAGGGTCGGCCAATTCCCACACTGCAATCCTTGCTCGAACCATGAATATCCCGGCGATAGTGAGCATGGGAGACGCACTTGAAGACTCCTTTGACGGCAAATTCGCTATAGTTGACGGTTTTACCGGTACTCTCTACCTTGAGCCGGACGAGAAGACACTCTCAGACATGACGGCGCGCCGCGCGGCAGAGCTTGAGAAGGCAGAGCTTTTAAAATCGCTTAAAGGGCTTGACAATGTAACCCTTGACGGCACTAAAATAGAGGTTTTTACCAATATCGGAAACCCATCTGATTTAGGGGCTGTTCTTGAAAATGATGCTGGTGGAATAGGGCTTCTCCGAAGCGAGTTTTTGTATCTTGAGGCAGACGACTACCCTGACGAAGAAACCCAGTTTATCGCGTATAAAACCGTGCTTGAAACCATGGCGGGGAAAAAAGCTGTTATACGCACGCTTGACATCGGTGCAGACAAGCAAGCGGATTATTTCAATCTCCCTTATGAAGAAAATCCCGCGCTGGGGTTTCGCGCAATACGCATATGCCTTGAGCGCAGAGAAATATTTAAAACCCAGCTTCGCGCACTTTATCGCGCGTCATCTTTTGGCAGACTTGCGATAATGTTTCCAATGATAACCTCAGTCGAAGAGGTTTTGGAGATAAAACGCATTATATCCGAGGTAAAGGCAGAGCTTGACCGTGAAAAAATAAAATATTCACCGAATGTTGAAATTGGTGTGATGATAGAAACGCCTGCTGCGGCTGTGATTTCCGATTTAATAGCTAAGGAAGTGGATTTCTTTAGCGTGGGTACAAACGATTTAAGCCAATATACAATGGCGATAGACCGCCAGAACCAACAGCTTGAGGAATTTTTCAATCCGCATCATCCCGCGGTATTGCGTCTTATAGAGTTTGCAGCTCTCAAAGCTCATGAAAACGGGATATGGATAGGCATATGCGGCGAGCTTGCCGCAGACCTTGAGCTAACCGAATGGTTCTTAAAAATCGGTGTGGACGAGCTTTCGGTTTCCCCAGGATATGTACTCGCGCTCCGTAAACGAATACGTGAAATTAATTTAAAAGAATAAGCCTTCGTGCTTATTCTTTTTTGTATGTACAAATGCGGCAAAATCCTGTATAATAACAAGTAATATGAAAATTATTATTCGGAGGATTAATGGAAATGTCAAATATTGGGTTTTCAGCAGGTGAAATTTATTTGCCTGATGCAAAAAACGATTTAAGTAAATGGAGCGTAGTCGCTTGCGACCAGTTTACCTCGCAGCCTGAGTACTGGGAGGAGGTTTCCGATTACGTAGGAGACGCGCCTTCAACTCTTAAAATTACCCTGCCTGAGATTTATCTTGAGCAGGACGGCGTGGACGGCCGCATAAAAGAAATAAACGCTAATATGGATACATATCTCAAAGACGGAGTTTTAAAAAGCGCAGGAAGCAAGTATATTTATGTTGAGCGTACCCAGCGTGACGGTGTATGTCGCCGCGGACTCATGGGCGTGGTTGACCTTGAGGAGTATAACTACCTGCCGGGTTCAAAATCCCTCATCCGCGCGACCGAGGGCACGGTGCTTGAGCGCATCCCGCCGCGCGTGCGTGTGCGCGAGCATGCGTCCTTAGAGCTTCCGCATATCATGCTTTTGATAGATGACCCGGAAAAGACCGTCATTGAACCGCTTGCAGAGGGTGCAGACTTCATGGATGTTGCATACGACTTCTCGCTCATGCAGTCAAGCGGCAGTATAAAGGGCTATTTTGTAAGTGATGATAAGGCAGAAGCTATAGGCAATGCGCTTGAAAAATTGGCAGACCCGGAGGTATGTCAAGCAAAGTACGGCGTTTCTGACAAGGGCGTGCTCCTCTTTGCAGTAGGTGACGGAAACCATTCACTTGCAACCGCAAAGGAGTGCTATGAGCGTTTAAAGAAGACTTTGACCGCCGAGGAAGCCGCGGTGCATCCGGCACGCTATGCACTCGTCGAGGTAGTAAATGTTCATGATACGGCTCTGCAGTTTGAGCCTATTCACCGCGTGGTATTTGATATTGATGCGGATAACCTTCTCTCCGCACTCTCAAGCTTCTATGAAGTATCCGAAACACCGTGCGAGGGTGCACAGTCTTTTGAATACTGCTGCGCAAAATCCATCGGAACGCTGTGGATTAAAAATCCGCGCTCCAACTTAGCTGTAGGAACTCTTCAGATATTCCTCGACGATTATCTTAAGAAAAACGGTGGCCGTATAGACTATATCCACGGTGACGATGTAGTAAATGAGCTTGGAACACAGGTGGGGAATATGGGATTCCTGCTCCCACCGATGGCTAAGGAAGATTTGTTTAAAACTGTACTTATCGACGGCGCACTTCCGCGCAAGACCTTCTCCATGGGCCATGCGTGGGATAAGCGCTTCTACCTTGAAACACGCAGAATAACAAAATAAATCTGCAAGAGGTGATTTTGTGAAGGTCGGCATAATCCAAATGCCGGTTTCGGCAGACAAAGAAGAAAACCTCAAATATGCGCGCCGAGAGATATTGAAAGCTAAAAAGCTTGGAGCTCAGGTTGTGGTCCTGCCCGAGATGTTTTCCTCACCATACGAAAACCGCGCATTTATAGAATATGCGGAATGCGAGGGCGGAAGAATTTATTCTGAGATGCGCGATGCAGCGCGGGATGCGGGGGTATACCTTGTAGCCGGAAGCTTTCCCGAGCGCTCAGGGGATAGAATTTATAACAGCTCGTATGTTTTTTCGCCCGAGTGCGAGCGGCATATCGCCCATTTTCGGAAAATGCATTTGTTTGATATTGATGTAAAAGGCGGGCAGAGTTTTCGCGAATCGGATACGCTTTCTGCCGGGGATTCTATCGCGGTGTTTGATACACCTTGGGGCAGATGCGGGGTGTGCATATGCTTTGACATACGCTTTCCCGAGCTTGCGCGGCTTTATGCGCTCGCCGGAGTAAAAGTCCTGTTTGTTCCCGCCGCGTTTAATATGACGACCGGACCCGCACACTGGGAGCTTACCATGCGCGCACGCGCGCTCGATAATCAGTTATACGTTGTAGCCTGCGCACCTGCGCGGGATACCAATGCATCATACGTATCATATGCAAATTCACTGGTTACATCTGCATGGGGCGACGTAAAATATCGCGCAGGCGAGGGAAGTCAAACCCTTATATGCGATTTGAATATCCAGGAGATAGAGAAAATCCGCGCAGAGCTTCCGCTTCTCTCTGCACGGCGATGCGATTTATATAACCTTGAATTAAAAGAGTAAAAAAATATCAGGTACGAAAAGTACCTGATATTTTTTATTTACTTTAAGCTATCGCAGTAATGCGCGCGTTCGCCGCCAATGAACTTCGGGCGCGTGCGTGCGCATGTGATAGGCGCTTCGCCTATATTTTTAACGCTCAGGCGCACGGGTACAGCCACCTTTTTAAGGTGCATTCCGATAAGAGTTGCGCCTATATCAAGCCCTGCATCTGCGCGGATTTCTTCAACCGCAACCGCGTCTTTAAATCTTGCGTATGCAGTAGTCGCAAATGAGCCGCCTGCCTTGGGCTGGGGCACTACGTTTACCGGCTCTAAAAACTTATTTTCCGCGAGGGCGCGCTCAATTATAATTGCACGGTTTAAATGCTCGCAGCACTGGGCTGCCAAATAAATGCCTCTTGAATTGAGCTCGGGATAAATCGCCTCAAATACTGCCTGCGCGGTTTCAAGGCTTGAGTCTGAGCCAATTCTGCGTCCGCACACCTCACTTGATGAGCAGCCTATAACGCATACATCGCCCTCCTTAAGCCCTGCCACATCTATAAGCTCAAGAATAGCGGTCTTTGCCTGCTTTGTAATTTCTTCATACATTCTATATTCATCGCCTTTCTGATTGCTATGTTAAGCATACCACTTTTTATTGTGTTTTTCAAGTATAAAACACCAAACACCGGTTATTAACAGAACACTGCAAAATAAAATGGTCTACTCCTTGCGCTTTTTTCATAGACTGAAAATGTCAGACCAGCAAAGAGGGGGCTATCCGATTGGCGAATACATATATAGAGGAAAGGGCAGTTGAACTTGCCAGGTATGTGATTGAGAATAAAAGTACGGTCAGAGAAGCCGCAAAGAAGTTTTACATATCAAAGTCTACCGTACATAAGGATATAGTGGAGAGACTGCAGACGTTTGACAGAAGCTTGTATCTTGATGTCAAGCGCGTGCTGGATGAGAATAAAGCGCAAAGGCATTTGCGCGGAGGAATGGCGACACGTAAAAAATACCGCGGTGAATAGTAAACAGGAGGGGGGAGATTCCCCTCCTGTTTACTATATATCCCACTGCACACGTATTTTATCCATAAGCTCCATCACGTCTTTAGTGAGTGTCAAGTGGTTGTTTTCTTCCTTTTTTAGAATAAGCGATTCAAAGGTCTTTGCCTCGTATGCAAGCGCATCTGAGCTTTTTCCGCAATTGAGCATCGTTTTGCTGTTATCATGCGTCCAAACTATCTCGGCACTGTCGGCGCGTGGGTAATTGTCTATACACGCATAACCATTTTCGCAGGATATAACCGCGCGTTTCGGGAGCTTTGCGCGCAAAGCTAAGGTTATTACCGCCAACTCATCGGCATTGTTTTTAAGTATAATTCCGGACTGTTCATCCACACCGGTCGGGGCATTTACACCTGCGGTAAGCACCGTGCCCGGCTGAGAGGAGAGGAAAAAGCGTGCTAAGGACAGTGCGTACACGCCGATGTCAAGCAAGGCACCGCCGGCGAGCTCGGGGTTAAAGAAGCGGTTATCAGGACTATATTCCTTAAAACTGCCGAATGAAATACTGAGGGTTTTAAGCTTGCCCAAAGGGGCATCTGCGCCTATCATTGACTTTAGCTTTTCCATGACAGGCATGTGGTATACGGTCATGGCTTCTCTGAAAACAAGATTTCTTTTTTGAGCTTCTACGCACAGCTCGTTAAGTTGCGCATAGTTTACACATGCGGCCTTTTCGCACAGTACATGCTTATTGTTTTTTAGGCACTCAAGCGCCCATTTATGGTGTAAATTATGCGGTGTTGCAATATATACCGCATCTATATCCGCACAGTTTATAAGCTCTTCATAGCTTCCGAATGCGTATTTTGCGCCAAAGCTTGATTTAAACGATTCCGCCTTTTCAAGGCTTCGCGATGCGCAAGCTTCAAGCGTACAGCCTGCGCGGGAAAGGGCGCTGGCAAATTCCCCGGCGATTGCGCCCAGCCCTAAAATCCCCCAACGTATTTTCTCCATCATACTCACTCCCTTAAAAGTACAGACACAGCTTATTATGCTGTGTCTGATTTAAGTTTATTTAATAACGTTTCCTTCGCCGTCGAGAAGCGGCAGAGGTGCTAGATATATAAGGTCTGAACGCTCCTGAGCATCACCCTCGGCTAAGATTGCCATTTTGCCGACGATTTCGCCACCTGCCTTGTTTACCAAAAGCTCAATTGCCTTTAAAGAGTCACCGGTGCTTATAACATCGTCAACGATGAGCACACGCTTGCCGCGCATCATATCAATTTCATCTGCACTTATGTAAAGAGTCTGAACTCCTGCAGTGGTTATGGACTTTACATTTACCGAAATCGTATCCTTCATATAGAGCTTTTGTCCCTTACGTGCGATAATGCAACGCTTGTTGCCGGTAAGACGTGTCATCTCATGCACAAGCGGGATTCCTTTGGTCTCAGCGGTTATTATAATATCATGCTCGGGAGCCTTTTTAACAAGCTCCTCTGCGCACCTGCAGGTAAGCTCAATGTCACCTAAAATGACAAAGCCTGCAATGCTTAAGTTTTCACCGATAGGGCATACAGGAAGTGCGCGCGTAAGCCCTGCTACGTTAAGCTCGTAAAATTCGTTCATTCAAAACACCCCACAAAATTATCAATATCCATAAGCATTATATCACTTAGCTTACAGATTTTCAAGCATTGCCAAAATACGCGCGGGCGGATATAATATCTTTTTCTATCTGCCTGCGCAACTCATCAGTAGATGAGAATTTTTGCTCAGCACGCAGGAATTTAAAGAATTCGGTTTCAACTTCAGCTCCGTATAGGTCGCCGGAGAAATCAAGTATATGCGTTTCCGCTTTGGGAACCGGAGTTTCGGTGACAGTCGGGCGTACCCCTATATTGGTAACGCCGATATACGCGCTGCCGTTTATGTACACCTTTGTCGCATAAACGCCGAATGCGGGTATAAGCACGTCTTTGGGAAAGTGCAGGTTTACCGTCGGAAGACCTAACTTGCGCCCGAGCTCAACTCCGTGCCGGACCGTGCCGGACATATAGTGCGGATGCCCCAAAAATGCGGCTGCCCTTTCTATATCACCGCTCTGTATGAGCTTGCGTATTACGGTTGAGCTGACAGTCTCGCCGTCGCGCACTACCTTGTCTATAATATCCGAGCCAATACAGTTTTCACGGCAAAATTCACAGAGCCGCTCGGCGTTTCCTTTGCCCTTGTGACCGAAACGGTAATCGTAGCCGGCGACCAAATGAACCGCACCCAGCTCATTTACCGTGCGTTTTAAAAACTCCTGCCAGGGAAGCTGCATCAGGTTTAAATCAAAGTCCCAGAGGATAATATCATTTATCCCGAAAAGCTTTTTTATAAGTTTCGTACGCTCGCTGCAGGTATTAATAAGTGATATGGGGGCTTTACCTGTCAAAACATCCGGGTGGTTTGGAAAGGTAAGCACCGCAGGGTGCGCGCAGAGTTCTTTTGCGCGCGATATAGCTTTTTTAAGTAAAGCGGCGTGCCCTGAATGCACGCCGTCAAAAAAACCAAGGGCAATTACCCTATTTTTCATCAGTATCCACCTCGAAAAAACTTTTAACGGTTTTAAGGAAGGTTCGAGCCCCATCGCTTATACCCGAAGCAAGCATCAAAAATCCGCCGTCATTATCATAAACCCTGTAATACTGGCCCGGGACTACGTCGGCAGGGATGAGCGCTCCATTTTTGCAACGTTTAACTCCGTTTTGGTTTAAAGTAATTTTAGGATAAGCCTTGAACATACCGTCAACCGGAATGAGAGCCGACTCGGGATTTTCCGCGAGCTCTTCAAGCGTGTGGCTCATGCCCAGAGTAAACTCACCCGAGCGGGTTCGCCGCAGTGCCTCAAGCGTTCCACCGCAACCGAGCGCATCGCCTATATCCGAACACAGCGTTCTGACATACGTGCCCTTTGAGCAGTGAATATCAAGGTCGTAACGGTTGTGAGATATGCGCGTAACACCTATTGAATATATGGTTATCTTTCTGGCTTTTCGCTCCACCTCAACACCTTTTCGCGCAAGTTGATAGAGGCGCTTGCCGTCAACCTTAACCGCTGAGTACATCGGCGGAATTTGCTCAATATCCCCGACAAAGCGCGCTACCGCACCTAAAACCTCGGTTTCTGTTACAGTTACGTCGCATTCGCGCAGTACGGTTCCCGTGATATCCTGAGAATCGGTAGACTTTCCGAGAAGCAGGCGGGCGGTATATGATTTTTCATCGCTTGCGGCAAATTCGCATGCGCGTGTAGCGCGCCCTATAAAAATGGGAAGAACTCCGGTCGCCATAGGGTCCAGCGTTCCCGAGTGCCCTATACGGCAGGTGCCGCAAATACGCCGTAGCTTTGCCACCACGTCATGCGAGGTAAAGCCCTCGGGTTTATCAACTACAATAATGCCATTCATAGGCTTCTCCATTAATCAGAAAAAATTTCAAGGCTGTCAATCGCTTTTAAAACCTGCGCCTCCGCAGCATCGGGGGATGCCTCAATAGTGCATCCGGCGGCGCGTATATGCCCACCGCCACCAAAATGCGCGCAGAGGGATGCCGCGCTTACGCTCTCGCCCGAACGGACGGATAGCTTGCATTTGCCAAGCTCAATCTCGCGTATAAGAATACCCAGCTCAACGCCCTCAATTGAGCGGGTGAGTGAGCTTATATTGTCCAAGTCGTCCTCGGTCGCCTGAGTCTTATCTATCAAATCCATGGAAAGCTTAGCGATAGCAGCTTTTCCCGAGTGATAAAATTGCATGCCTTCGATGAGCTTTGCCTCAACCGCGAGGCGTGCACGGCTTTTTACCATGAAGAAATCGCGGTGTATTGTGGCGGTATCCACCCCAAGCTCTAAAAGCTCTGCTGCGATTCTATGCGTTTCGGGCGTGGTATTTGAGTACAAGAAGCACCCGGTATCAGTGGATACAGCCACGTAAAGAGAAGTAGCTATATCTAAATCCGGTTTTACGTCCAAAGCGCGTATCAGATGATAGATTATCTCACCGCATGCAGCGGCATCAGCGTCCAGCAGAAGGTTTCCCGCAAAGTCGCGGTGCGTGCCGTGATGGTCAATTGCAAGCGCGATATTGGCTGCATACTTTTCGCATGAAGACGGAAGAAGCTTAACATCCGCAATATCCACTGCGACAATGCAATCTGCCGGATATTCCTCGGCGGTCATATCATTAAGATACTTAGAGTAGCGCGGAGTAACCCCCGGGTTTTTATAAATGTAGGCTTCTTTACCTAAGCTTCTCAAAGCGCGGCAGAGCGCGCAGGCGGAGCCTATAGTGTCACCGTCCGGGTTTTTATGCGTGAGTATCAGAAACCTGTCATGGCTTTTAAGATACTCTGCCGCGGAGCAAAGAGTCATTTTCATTCTTCGTCAGCTCCGTTTTCAAACTCTTGATTTTTATCACTTACACTGTCGATAAGCTCCATAATATGCACACCATGGGTTATGGAGTCATCCGCTACAAAGACAAGCTCGGGAGTGTATCTGAGCTGCAGCTTGCGGCTGAGCTCACGGCGCAGATATCCTGCGGCGGATTTTAAGCCCTTGATGCTTTCCTTGAGCGCGCTTTCATCGCCCAGAACACTTACAAAAAGGCGGGCGTAGCGCATATCTGGAGTAACATCTGCGCGCGTGATGCTTGTCATAATATGAATACGTGGGTCCTTGAGAGTGGGGATGAGGGTTGCGATTTCGCGCATAACCTCTTCATTTATCCGGCCTAATCTGTTGTTGGCCATTTTTTCACCTCATATTCAGAATTAGTCGCGTATTTCGACCATTTCAAAGGCTTCGATAACGTCGCCTTCCTTAATATCATTAAACTTTTCTACGTTCAAGCCGCACTCGAAGCCGGACATGACTTCCTTAGCATCGTCCTTAAAGCGCTTGAGCGAAGCGAGCTCGCCCTCGTGGATTACAATGCCATCGCGCACAACGCGAATCTGCGATGAACGTGTTAGCTTTCCGTCGGTTACATGGCAGCCGGCAATGGTTCCGATTTTGGAAACCTTGAATGTCTGACGAACTTCTGCGTGACCGATAACCTGCTCTTTAAACTTCGGAGCAAGCATACCCTTCATAGCCGCTTCCATTTCCTCGATGCAGTCATAGATTACGCGGTACATGCGCATGTCAATATTCTGCTGCTTGGCTTCTTCGGTTGCATTTGCATTCGGGCGGACGTTAAATCCGACGATAATTGCGTTTGAAGCTGCGGCAAGCATGATGTCAGACTCGTTTACTGCACCTACACCCGAGTGGATTACACGTACACGAACCTCTTCGTTTGAAAGCTTTTCAAGGGATGCGCGAACAGCTTCTGCAGAGCCCTGAACGTCAGCTTTTACGATGATGTTTAAGTCCTTTATCTCGCCCTGCTGAATTTGGCTGAACAGGTCGTCAAGAGAGACCTTGCGCGCCATTGATTTGTTGAGCTCTTCTTTTTCCTTATGCTTTCTCTCTTCTACAAGCTCACGCGCCATGCGCTCGTCCTCAACAGCGTAGAACTGGTCGCCTGCACCCGGAACCTCGCCCAGACCGATAATCTCGACCGGAACGGACGGACCTGCGGTGTTGATGCGGTTGCCCTTATCGTCATTCATTGCACGAACGCGACCAACAGCGGTACCCGCAATAATTACATCGCCGCTCTTAAGAGTTCCGTTCTGAACCAGAACCGTTGCAACCGGACCGCGGCCGCGGTCAAGCTTAGCTTCGATTACTGAACCCTGCGCGTTGCGGTTGGGGTTTGCCTTGAGCTCAAGCATATCTGCAGAGAGAAGAACCATTTCGAGGAGGTTATCAATACCATCACCGTACTTTGCGGAAATCGGGCAGATGATAGTGCTGCCGCCCCATTCCTCGGGCACAAGCTCGTGCTCGGTAAGCTGCTGCATGATGCGGTCGGGGTTTGCGCCCTCTTTATCCATTTTATTTATTGCTACGATAATCGGCACTTCCGCCGCGCGTGCGTGGTTTATAGCCTCAATGGTCTGGGGCATGATGCCGTCATCTGCTGCAACGATGAGTATCGCAACATCAGTTACCTGAGCACCGCGCGCACGCATAGAGGTAAATGCTGCGTGGCCCGGGGTGTCAAGGAAAGTGATGTTTCTTCCGTTTAAGTTTACGCGATATGCACCGATGTGCTGGGTAATACCGCCGGCTTCGCCTGCGGCTACGTTTGCTTTGCGTATAGTATCGAGAAGTGAGGTTTTACCGTGGTCAACGTGACCCATGACAACTACGACCGGGTCGCGCGGCTGTAAGCTCTCTGCCGAGTCCTCACTTACGTCTATAAGGCGCTCTTCTATCGTCACGATGACTTCACGCTCTACCTTCGCGCCCATTTCAAGGGCTACGGTAGCCGCAGTGTCAAAGTCTATTATCTGCGCAACGGGTGCCATCACACCAAGTGAAATAAGCTGTGTTACAACATCCGCGCCGGTTCTCTTCATGCGTGAAGCAAGCTCGCCGACGGAAATCTCGTCCGGAATGAGAACCTTGACCGGAGCTTTTTTGAGAGCTGCCTGCTGCTGAAGCTTCTTGAGCTTTTCCTGCTCCTCCTGACGGCTCTTCTGGCTCTGGTTGCGGCGATCACCGCGCTGCTTGAATTTCTCCATGCCTGAACCCATTTTCTTTGCCTTGTCAGGCACTAAGCTGTCAACACGGTCATCGTATTTTGAAAGGTCAACGCTTGATGCGCGGGTGTCAACATGGTGGAGTTTCGCAACTCTTGAAACCGCCTTTTTCTCCGTTGCAGTTGCCGGTGCGGCAGGCTTTTCTGCTTTTGCGGCAGGTTCGGACTTCTGCTTTGCCGTAGCAGGCTTAGTCTCGCTCTTCTTTTCAGCGGGATTTTCTGATGCTTTTGCCTTGGGAGCCTGCTTTTCAGCTTTTGGCGCGCTCTCTTCCTTTTTAGCTTCAGGCTCGTGATAGGTCTCTGCCATCAGAGCGTCAAAGTTTTCGACCTGCGCTCTTACGGTAAGGACATCAAATATTAAGTTGAGTTCTTCCTCAGTAAGAATTTGCATGTGGTTTTTCGGGGGCGCAAAGTACTCCGCCATTATATCCGAAATATCTTTTGAACCTAAGCCAAAATCCTTGGCTGCTTCGTGAATTCTGTATTTTAACATACTGCTCAAATAAAGCCACCTCCGTTAAATATATCGCTTGAGAATGCGCTTATCGGGCAATTCGGAAACCGCCCCGGCATTACCCGGACGGTCTGCGAATGACCCAATTGGGCGCAATAATTACTTCTTTTTACACTCTTTTTTTAACTTCGCGGTACGCGCTGCCGCAGATTGCAGGATTTCAAGAATCTCCGCATCGCAGTTTGCAAGGCGTTTTGCAACGGTAAGTGCAAAGCCTGCATCGGTTATTGCAAACATTGCAAGGGATGAGCGACCGCATGAAGCACCAAGCTGCTCTTTGGTTGCATCGAGCTTAATGTGGGGCACACCTCCAAGCTCGGCAAAGCCTGCAGCACGGCGAATAGAATTATCTGCCGCATCACTTGCGGTAAAAACCGCCGCAGCTTTATACATACGGCACGCATTGCCGCAAGGCTCTTCGCCCATGGCAATCATTCCGCCCTTGCGTGCAAGTCCTATGATGCTTAAATTGGAGGTCATATCTCTGCCTCCATCTGTTGCTCAAGCGCGTCATATACCTCGTCGGGTATGCTCAGGGAAAATGCGCGCTCAAGTGCGCGGGCCTTGCGCGCTTTTTTAAGACACTCGGCACTGTGGCATATATATGCTCCGCGCCCGGGTGCTTTTCCTTTAAAGTCGAGTGATATTTCATCCTCAGGGGATTTTACCACGCGAATAAGCTCACGCTTCTGATGCATTTCGCGGCAACCTACGCATTGACGCATGGGAAATTTCTTTTGTACAGGCATCAGTTATTCCTCATCGTCGCAAACCGCTTCGGTCTCTTCTGTCGGTGCGCTGATTCCTGCTTGGCTCTCGGGCTTAATGTCAATCTTAAAGCCGGTGAGTTTTGCTGCAAGACGTGCGTTCTGACCTTCCTTGCCGATTGCAAGGGAGAGCTGGTCGTCAGGAACTACTACATGGCAGCCGTGACCGTCATCGGTCATCTCAACGCTTACGACGGTAGCCGGGGAGAGTGCTGATGCGATATACTCTTCCGGAACATCGGAATACTTGATAATATCAATTTTCTCACCGCGGAGTTCATCGACAATTGTTGCTACACGGTTGCCCTTTGAACCTACGCATGCACCAATCGGGTCTATGTTCTCATCGTGTGAGAGGACCGCGATTTTAGTACGGCTTCCCGCTTCACGCGCGATGCTCTTGAGCTCTACGATACCGTCATGAATTTCGGGAACTTCAATTTCAAATAGGCGGCGGACAAGTCCGGGATGGGTACGTGAAATAAGTATCTGCGGACCCTTTACCGAGTTTTTAACTTCAACAACGTAGATTTTTACATATTCGCCCTCGGTCAGCATCTCGCCGGGAACCTGCTCATTTGCAGAGAGGAAAGCAACCGCCTTCTCCTTGGCACCGCCGGTGATTTCGAGTACAACACCGCCGTTGCGCGGGTCTATACGGTTGACCTGAGCGGAGAGGATTTCATGCTCTTTTGAAGTAAATTCCTGATATACGAGTCCGCGCTCAGCTTCACGGATGCCCTGGATAATGACCTGCTTTGCGGTCTGAGCCGCGATTCGGCCGAAGTTTTTGGTCGAAACCTCTACATTTACAATATCACCAAGGCCTGCTTTTTTGGAGATGGTACGTGCCTCGTCGAGGGTGATTTGAGTCATCGGATTTTCCGGCTCCTCCACAACCTCTTTTGCCAGATACATGCGCATTACCTTTTTCTTGGTATCCGGCTCTACGATGATATTGTCTCCACAGCCTATGTGATCGCGCTTGTACGCTGTCATAAGAGCCTGAGATACTTTCTCAAGCATATAGTCCTGCGGGATACCTTTTTCCTTTTCGATTTGCTCTATGGCACTGAAAAATTCGGAATTCATTTTTGTTAATCGCTCCCTTGTCGTTTATTCTGCGCCTGAAAGACGCTTAAAATTCAACTCTTAAACGTGTTACGGCAATGTCCTTTTTAGAAAAGGTACGCTCATTGCCGTCAACACTTATGGTTACATCTCCGTTTTCGTAGGCGCAAAGAGTGCCTACAAATTCCTTGCTGCCGTCTATCGGCGCAAAGGTGCGGATTGAAATCAGGTGCCCCATGTATTCCTCAAAGTCCGACGGACGCTTGAGTGCACGCTCGGCACCTGCTGAGCCGACCTCGAAAATATATGAACCCGGAACCGGGTCTTCGCGGTCAAGGATAGGATCCATTGCGCGGCTTATTGCCTCGCAATCGTCAATTGATACGCCGTCTGCCTTATCAATTAAAAGACGCAGATATTGCTGACCGCCTTCGCGGACAAATTCAACATCCCAAATCCGGCAACCGTTAGCCTGCGCGACAGGCTCGGCGAGCTTTGCTACTATTTCGCAGACCTTCTGCATATTCATTCCCCTCTTTCGTTATAGTTGACCAAAGTAACCGCTATCACCTATAGAAGTATAAGAGAGAGTGGGAAACCCACTCTCGACTTATCATACTGATAAGCCGAAAAGAGATTAGACGTGAAAGACACCCTTCCCGGGTTTCTTTCACCCTATCTTCCTCCCCGATGACCGAGGAGTTCCGCTATCACCTATAGAAGTATAAGAGAGAGTGGGAAACCCACTCTCTCTACTTACAACCTACAACTACATCTTAATGAAGATATTATAGCAGGAAAATTTTAAAAATGCAAGAGTTTTTGCAAAAATATCCATACAAAACTAGGCTTTTTGCAAAGTTTTTTAATCGAAAAACGTTTTATTCGGCGGTAAAACGTATTTTTGATTTATCAATCGGCTTGGGTTTTAAGTTGTTGTTTGCCGCAAAGCGCGCGATTGCCATGGCGCGCTCAAGCTGCGTATCCACCACAACCGGGGTGTTGATGAACTTTTTAAATGCGTCATCTATAGCGCGGACGGTTGCCGCATCGCAGGAAGCATCGGTAACCTCAAGACCGTTTTTTTTCTGGAATTGATTTATCGCGTGATAAGTTTTAAAGTCAGCTTGTTCATCGGGAGTATCGTTAAAGTACCCCATTTTATTGAGCCTTTGCTCTATGCCGCGCACATTTACGGATATTGCGCGGTATACGCCACGGCTAAAGTCGAGCTCTTCATAGCTGGGCATCTGCTGCTTTTGGTAGGTAAGCTCTGTGTAATGTTTCGGCTTTATACCAACACCGGTATATGAGCCGGTTATTGGCAGAAGCAGGGCATGGGAGCTTATGATAGCGTACGAGCCGTCATCAAGCTCAATATGGCTTTGGCCTAATCCTTTGCCGTGCGTGGGTACGCCTACAACTTCTGCATAGCCTAAATCCTGAAGTGCACCTGCCAGTACCTCTGCTGCCGAGGCGGTGTTTTCGTTTACAAGGATGGTCATGTTGTTGAATTTCCAACCGTAGCCTTCCGAGGAATAAGTTTTAAGTGACATGGGATTTGACTTGCGAACCATAAGATACGGTACGTCCTTATCCGGAATGATCTGGTCCATAATATTTATAAAGCAGTCAATGTCCCCGCCCGGATTGTCACGCAGGTCTAAAATAACGGATTTATATCCGCTGTCCCTTATCATTTCATAGTATATGCAGAAATCAATGAAGGTAGTATATCCGTTAAATTCGCTGAGCTTTAAGTAGGCGATGTTATTGCCCATGTTCTTGAAGGATACGTTTGATACGGTCAATTGCTCGCGTATAACCGTGAAAACATGCTCCTGCTCTCCGCGCAGTACGCCAATCTTTACCGATGCGCCTTCCTCGCCGGTCATTAAATCTACTATCATGGAAGGCGTATAACCTGTAAGCTTCTTTCCGTCAACGGATATGAGCTTATCGCCCTCGGAAAGTCCTGTCTTGTTCGCGGGACCTCCGGGAGTGACGGATTGGATATAGCAACCGTCGCTTTCCTCTATAATACTTATGCCGATGCCGACTCTAGTTTTATCCTCGGGAAACGCCGCATCATATGTTTGCGGCTCCATATAATATGAATATGGGTCATAGCTTTGGTACATTATATTTACAAAAGACTCAAAGGTGCCCGGGTAATCCTCAAACATTTTTATGAGTCCGCGGCGTATCGGGTCTTCATTCTCGTCCATATCCAGATGATACTCTTTGAGAAGCTCGACGAGTAAATCGAGTTTATCACCGTAATTTACGGTTGAGTTACTCTGCGCCTGAACCATGAGCGAGACGGAGAGTGCCATAATTACAAAGATTGCCAGGACTCTCACCAAAAAAGTTTTCTTCATCCCTGTTTTTTCCTTTCCTTTGCTTTTTAGTTTGAAGCATTGCGGAATTTAAGATTGAAGGAATTTTCACCGGCTAAGGTGTTGTTTATATCCATTGAATAATGAATTTCAATTTTGCCGCCCGCGGCTGTGAATTTCTTATTTATTGAATGCGTGCAAATTCCGACGGTGAAAGAGCCAAAGGGTGTATCATAGTGAGACAGATGCTTCTGACCCGCTTCAAAAATCATATGTGAGCGGGTCTGACCGGAGCGAATTATGGTAACACGCTCGGGCTCTATTTTGAGAGTGGTGGTCGTGCAGTCCATACCGGTCAGCTCACTTTCTTCATATGTGATGTACAGACCGTCACTCTTTTCTGAAAATTTTCCGCTTGTTACAAGCTCTACATTGTCCGGGTCCTGACCTTCATAGTCCTGCAGACCGGTTATTTCTATTATTATATCCTTTTCCATGTTTACCTTCCTTAAAAATTTTCTATATTCACCATTTCTACTTCGGCACCTATTTCGCGCCCTAAATACAGCGATGCTTGCTGGGAAAAGCCTTCCGCATCGTCACTTACAAAAAAGCGAGATGTTGCAGGCGCACCATCTGAGAAAGAAAGCTCATCGAGCGTACTCAGATAATGCGCGGCCTCCGCACCCGGGTTTATGAGCGTTACGTGCCCGCCCATGAAATTCCCTATGGCTTGGGATATTATCGGATAATGCGTGCAGCCGAGGATAAGAGTGTCCACATCCGCATCAAGAAGCGGAGTTAAATATTCTTCAACCGCAAGCTTTAATATGCCATCATCAGGTGATACACGTCCGTTTTCCACCAGCGGAACGAAGAGCGGGCAGGGGACGGACACGGTATAAATTTCATTATTTAAGCTTTTTATTACCTTCTCATAAGCACCACTTCGCACGGTTGCCTTTGTGCCGATAATACCGATGCGGTTTGAGCGGGTTGACAATACAGCTTTTTTTGCCGCACTTTCGACCACGCCGATTATCGGGAAATCCTCATCGCAACACACCTCAGGCAGTGCCGCAGAGCTTGCAGTGCCGCAGGCGATAAGAAGAGCTTTTATGTTAAAGCTTTTTAAAAAGCGGATGTTCTGGCGTGTATAGCGTATTATAGTTTCCTTTGAACGCGTACCATAGGGAACACGTCCGGTATCACCGAAATACACAATATCCGCGCAGGGTAGAAGTTTTGATATTTCACGCACGGCGGTTAGTCCGCCGAGACCTGAATCGAATATACCTATGGGATGTCTTTGCATAAAAATCACCGCTCGTCTAATAATTTTATTTTTCGCATGCGTAGGCAATAAGGCGGTCTAAAAGCTCAGAGTATCCGATGCCGCATGCCTCGAAGAGCTTGGGATACATGCTTATGTTGGTAAATCCCGGAATTGTATTGATTTCATTGAATACGATTTCCGGTTTTTCACCTTCGGTTACGAAAAAGTCCACGCGTGACAGACAACGGCAGTCAAGCGCAAGGTATATGCGCCGCGCTGCATCACGCAGTTTATCGGAGATTTCCTCCGGAAGTTCTGCCGGGATAAGGGTTTTGGACGCGCTGTCAAAATACTTGCTCTCATAGCTGTAAAACTCACGCGAGGGAAGAACCTGACCGCACACGGAAACCTTCGGGTTTTCATTTCCCATTACCGCGGTTTCTATCTCTAGACCTACGATACATTCCTCAACGAGGATTTTTGTGCCGTAATGTGAGGCTTCGTCGAGCGCGAACATCAGACCGTCGCGGTTTTTGGCTTTGTTTATACCCACCGAAGAGCCGGTGCTCGACGGTTTTACGAACATCGGATAGGAAAAACGCTCCTCAAGGTTTTTTACTATGCCGTTGGGGTCATGCTCAAATTCCTCGGCGCGGAACATTACCCAATCCGCCTGACGGACACCTATTTTGTCCACCACAAGCTTGGTAAGTGTTTTATCCATAGATACCGCCGAGGAAGCTACGCCCGGGCTTATGTACGGGATTCCGGAAAGCTCCAAAAGACCTTGCATGCATCCGTCCTCGCCAAACGCGCCGTGCAGGACCGGGAAAACGCAGTCTAAATGCTTTACCGACGGTGCTTTTCCGAAAAGGAGAAGACCGCGGTTTTTTCGGTCAGCCGAAATTGTTGCGGATACGTTGGATGAAAGCTCGGTCCAACTGCCGTCCGCAATACGGTCGGGCGTGGCATCCGGGGTGTAGTACCAATGCCCTTTCTTTGTAATGCCGACAGGTATGATGTTATATTTTTCCGCGTCCAGATTCTTGATAATCGAGGATGCCGAGAGCAGAGATATGTCGTGCTCAGGCGACATTCCGCCGAAGATAACGCAAATGTTCTTTTTGTTCAAAGCGTTTCGCCCCTTTAAATTTTGATATTAGTATATCTATTCAGCCAATTTTAAATAAAGCACAAATGCCACAGCCGATAATTCTCTAATATAAATTATACTATATTTTCAGAAAAGAGCAACAGTCATATGATAAAATATCCGCCGATTCGGTTAAAAAAATCTCCCAAAGGGTGGAAAAGGGAAAGAAATGTTTGTATAATAAAGATTGCGGAAAGAATGAGAACACAGACTTTGTCCTAAACGTATAATGAAATACGTTTGGGTTTAAGAGGAGATAAATATATGAATATTGAATTTACGCCAAAGCAGTACCGGCGCATGCTGGATTTGGTCTATATAGGAAACTGGATTTTAAATTCCGCGCGAGGGGCAGACAGAATACCTGACTACGATGAGGTGGAAAGTTATCTTTTCGGCAAGTGCCGTGAGTTTAACATGCCCACACTTTCAGAGAAGATAAGCGGGGTGGATGTTCCGTCAAAGGCTTTTTCTCAGGGCGGGATACACGAGGCGATTATGGATTATGAGGACTCAGTTTTTTACGAGATACTTGCCGAGGAGCTTGCTCACCGCGATTTTTACGTTTCCGGGCAGACCGAAGAGGTTGAGGAGCTTGCCGCACGCATAAACGCGTATATTTCAGAATTTGAGAAAAACGGCATAAGCAATATTTTGGTGGATTCGGACATATAGAAAATGACCGGGATGAAAAAACTTCATTCCGGTCATTTGTACTATTCAATTGGTTCAAAATCCGATGCCGGGTGCTTACAGAGCGGGCAGATAAAGTCCTTTGGAAGCACATCACCTTCGTATATATATCCGCAGATTTTGCACACGAAGCCTTTTTTCTTTTGCGTTTGCGGCTTAGGTTTAACGTTTTTATGGTAGTAGGTGTATGTCATGGTGTCACTTTCGGATAATACACGCGCCTCATCAACCGTGCATATAAACATGCCGTGGGTTTCTAAATCCACATACTGCTCTACCTTTAAAGATATAACCGAGTTTATATACTCGGGCAGGATTGCAAGTCCGTTTTGCGTGCGCTCGGGGGATATATCCTTAAACTTATCTGAGTCCTTACCGCTTTGGAAGCCAAAGGTTTCAAAGACGGAAAACGGAGCACTCTCAGAGAGACAGTTTATATTCATAATTCCGGTGCGCGCTATTACGTCATGCGAGTAATTCTTCTTATCAATTGAAACCGCGATGCGATTCGGGGTGTTTGTCACCTGGTTTATTGAGTTTACGATGAGTCCGTTGTCACGCTTGCCGTCATGTGATGTGACAATGTAAAGTCCGTAGCCTATCTTGTACAGTGCAGAAACGTCAATTTTGTTTGTGTTTTCCATAGCCGTAGCCTCCTTGCAGTGATAATTATTATAATACACATTAAAAAGATAAAAAATTCATGTTTTTATAAAAACAGGCAGCCGAAAACGTCTGCCTGTTAAGTTTTATGTTATTTTAACCCTGCGCGATTTGCGTTTCTGAGCATTTCCTCAAGAGAAAAAGGGATGTATATCAGAAATGCTGCCAAGGGTGCGCATTCCTCGAGTGTCGGGCGCATAAACAAGCTCTCCGGACTCATAAGACCTGCAAACAGAGGAGCGAAAAGCTCAAGTGTACAGAAGAAAACTGCCCAAGCTCCGGTGAGTATTGCAATGCGCTGACGGTTTTTCCCGAATACATACGCGCACTGGGCATAGACAAAAAGCAAAATGCCGACAAACGCGAGCAGGAGATAAATGTAGTCGGAAATTATCGGGTCTGAAATACGCTGGCGGAAAATAAGAATGAGCGCATAGCATGCCCAAAACACCGGAATGGCGGCAAATATGTTATATACCGTACTATCGCGCATTTCAAGGTGCTTTATTCCCAAAAACAGTTGTGAGACCGAGCAGAGCAGGGTAAGAACACCGAAGATAAGGTTTGTGATTTCGCGCGTTTGCATATAAAGGTATAGCTCATAGCCTGAAAACGCAAAAAGAACACAAAAGCTTGCGCACGCAGCGGGCATAAGGGCGGGGCTTGCACTGCCGTGTGGCTCCAACGGCTTAGAGCGAAGCGCAAAGACAAAAAATATAATCACGCATATCACTACAAGCGCGCTGAGTGCCGGGGAAAACCACATCGGGTTTGACGGAAGACCGCTTGAATAGTCAATAACATATGCAAGCTCACCCGCGCGAAGCCATGCGGCTATAATGCCGAGTATAAAAGGCAATATTCCGAAAAGAAAAATTCGCTTCATAATAAGACGAAGCCTCCTTTTGAAATTATCCGCGGTTTGCAATGGAAGTATACGGAGTGTCAGGAGAAATGGACTTATATGCCGGACGGATGATACGTCCACCGGTGGTAATCTCCTCTATGCGGTGAGCACACCAGCCGACGGTTCGCGCAATCGCAAAGATGGGAGTGTAGAGCGCAGTCGGGATGTTGAGCATCTCGTACACCAGACCTGAATATAAATCCACGTTTGCGCAAAGTGCCTTGCTGTCACCCTTTTCCTCGCGGAAGACCTCCGGAGTCAGGCGCTCGACCGACTCTATGAGAGAGAAACGGTCATCAAAGCCACGCTTCACAGCCAGCTCACGCGCATACTTTTTAAGAAGAACCGCGCGCGGGTCGGAGAGGGTATAAACCGCGTGGCCCATTCCATAAATCTTTCCGCTGTGGTCGCCGACTTCCTTGCGGATAATCTGGCGCAGGTAGCTCTTAACCTCATCATCGTCCTTCCAATTGCGTACATTCTCCTGAATGTCCTCCATCATGCGGCAAACCTGGGCGTTTGCGCCACCGTGAAGCGGACCTTTAAGCGAGCCGAGGGCTGCAGCGATTGACGAATATGTATCGGTTCCGGAAGAAGAAAGAACACGGCAGGTAAAGGCGGAGTTGTTACCGCCGCCGTGCTCGGCGTGCAGAATAAGACATAAGTCGAGCAGGCGCGCTTCCTCTTTGGTATAGCTCTTGTCCGGGCGGATGCAGTAAAGCAGAGTCTCCGCGGTGGATAAATTCTCCGGCGGGATGTGCAGGTACATACTGTCATTATGGAAATAATGGCGCTTTACCTGATACGCCTGCGCCGCAATAATCGGCATGCGCGCGATGAGCTGGATGCTCTGGCGCATTACATTTTCAAGCGAAATATCATCCGCGTTTTCATCATATGAATAGAGGGTAAGCACTGAGCGGCCGAGCTTATTCATTATGTCACGGCTGGGCGCTTTTATAATCATATCTTCAGTGAAGTTTTTCGGAAGCGCACGGTTTTCCTCAATTAGCTTTTTAAAGAGCGAAAGACGCTCTGCCGTGGGAAGCTTTCCGAAAAGAAGCAGGTAGGCGACCTCTTCGTAGCCGAAACGGTCCTCGCTAGCTATGTTTTCTACTATATCCTCTACGTCTATTCCACGGTAAAGAAGCTGGCCTTTTATCGGCTTGCGCTCTGCGTCAACAACCGTATAGCCGCGTACGTTACCGACAAGTGTAAGCCCTGCAAGTACGCCGGTGCCGTCTGAATTTCTAAGACCGCGGCGTACGCGCAAATTTGTGCACGCTTCGGGCGGTATATAGTTATCTTTCCGAAATTCATCGCATAAACTTGTGATGAATTCTTCGGAGGAGTGGTTTTCATATTCAAGCATTACATATCCTCCTTACTCAAAAATGCTGATTGAAAATTCTCTGTTAATTATATTATTTTATATTATTTATACAAAAAGGTCAATGAGTATTTAAGAAAGTGTGAAAGAAAGGAGAGTTTATTAAAATGAAGAAAAATTTTTTACTGTGTATTGGATTGTGGCTTTCTGTATTCATCGCTCCCTTGTTTGTGATAAAAGATGCGGGTGCAAGAGAGCAGGTTGCGGTGGAAACCGCCATGGTGAGCGATGTGCAGAGCCAGGGAAAAGATGCCAGAGTGCAGATAACCGTGTGGGACGGAGAAAAGGTGCAACCCCTTGCGCTCGACGATTATTTGCAAGGTGTTGTTGCAAGCGAGATGCCTGCGCTTTTTCCGGAGGAGGCATTAAAGGCGCAGGCGGTTGCGGCACGAACTTATGCCATCAATCGTGCATCGGTTACACCGGATAAGTCCCACAACGGCGCAATGCTCTGCACAAACCCCGCGCACTGCAAAGCGTACAAGCCGCTTGCAATTGCTGCGGCAAATTGGGGGATAAGCCGTGAGCAGTACAGCGATAAAATAATCAGCGCGGTATCCTCAACAGACGGTGAGATACTTCTATATGACGGCAAGCCAATATCCGCGGTATTCCATTCCGCATCAGCGGGGAAAACCGAGCGCGCCGCGGATGTGTGGGGGAGTGATGTTGCGTATCTGCAGAGTGTTGAAAGCTTCGGCGAGCAGGAAGCGCCCGCGTACTACGGCACGGTGGAGATACCCATGGATGAATTTAAGGCCGCATTTGAGAAAAAATGGAGCGGCGGGGACTTTTCCGAAACACCCGACAAATGGTTTAAAAACTCAACGCGCAGTGGGGCGGGTGGCGTGATAAGCGTATATGTCGGCGGTGTTAAATTGAGCGGAAATCAGGTGCGCAGTCTGGTCGGACTCCGCTCGACAAATTTTACCGTTAAAGTTAAGGACGAAAAGCTTATATTTGACACATTAGGCTACGGTCACTGCGTCGGGATGAGCCAATACGGAGCCCGCGCTATGGCAAAACAGGGCAAGAACTACCGCGAAATTTTAAGCTGGTATTATAAAGGGATAAGCTTTGGTGAGCTGCAAAACACATGAGAATAAAAATTAATGCAAAAAAGAGCGGGTTTTAGTTGTATATTTTAAAAATATATGGTAAAATATTATGACTAATTACGAATGGGGCGATAAACGAATGAAAAACACAGAGAAAACAATGGAAAAAATCGTCGCGCTGTGTAAAGGTCGCGGCTTTGTATACAGCGGCAGCGAGATTTACGGTGGTTTGGCAAACACCTGGGATTACGGTCCGCTCGGCGTTGAGTTTAAAAATAACGTAAAACGCGCATGGTGGAAGAAATTCGTGCAGGAGAGCCGCTACAACGTAGGTCTTGACAGTGCGATTCTCATGAACCCGCAGGTATGGGTAGCTTCCGGCCACGTAGGCGGATTCTCTGACCCGCTCATGGACTGCAAGGAGTGCAAAACACGCCACCGTGCAGACCAGCTTATAGAGGCAACCGGTGCAAATCCGGCGGGCTGGAGCTTTGAGGAAATGTCAAACTATATTAAGGAAAACAATATTGTCTGCCCGGATTGCGGCAAGAGCAATTTTACCGACATTCGCAAATTTAACCTGATGTTTAAGACTTTCCAGGGCGTTACAGAGGATGCAAAGAATGAGCTGTATCTCCGCCCGGAAACCGCTCAGGGAATTTTCGTTGATTTTAAATCCATCCAGCGCACCGCGCGCAAAAAAATCCCGTTTGGCGTAGGTCAGGTGGGTAAATCCTTCAGAAACGAGATTACCCCGGGTAACTTCACCTTCAGAACGCGTGAGTTTGAGCAGATGGAGCTTGAGTTCTTCTGCAAGCCGGGAACCGACCTCGAGTGGTTTAACTACTGGAAGGATTACTGCAAGAAGTTCCTGCTTGATTTGGGTATTGCAGAGGAAAATATCAAGATGCGCGACCACGAGCAGGAGGAGCTTTCCCACTACTCAAACGCGACTACCGATATAGAATTTATGTTCCCGTTTGGTTGGGGCGAGTTGTGGGGCATTGCTGACAGAACTGACTTTGACCTTACCGCGCATCAGACGCACTCGGGCGAGAGCATGGAGTATTTTGACCAGGAGAGCAACGAGAAGTATGTTCCGTACGTTATTGAGCCGTCACTGGGCGCTGACCGTGTAGCACTCGCATTCCTTGTCGAGGCGTATGACGAGGAAGTAGTCGATGCTGAGAAGAACGATGTCCGCGTTGTGCTTCGTCTGCATCCGTACCTGGCTCCGTACAAGTGCGCGGTTCTCCCTCTTTCCAAAAAGCTCAGTGACAAGGCGGGCGAGGTTTATGAGATGCTAAGTAGCGAGTTTATGGTTGAGTTTGACGATGCCGGCTCAATCGGCAAGCGTTACCGCCGTCAGGATGAGATTGGAACACCGTTCTGCATCACCTATGACTTTGAAAGTGAAGAGGACGGCTGCGTAACCGTGCGTGAGCGTGACTCTATGCAGCAGGAGCGCGTAGCTATCTCCGAGCTTAAGAACTACATCGCAGAGCGCGTTAAATTCTAATATTTAAAATTAATCGGTCAAGCCCCGCCTATACTTAGGCAGGGCTTGATTTTTTACTGCGCAAAAAAGCCTGCTTCATAAGTTGAAGCAGGCTTTTGAGGATTAGTTTAAATTTACAGATAATACGTGCCGTCTAAATTGCAGACCTTGCGTGTGTCAAGCACAAGCTTGTCCTTGAGAAGGTCCATGTTCTCGCGGATTTCGCTGTGGCCTACAAGGATTACCACCAAGTCAACCGAGTTTAAAAACTCATCCATGCTGTGGCACTGGTTGGGTACAATGTCGCGCTTAACCCACGGGTCATACACCTTCATGTTATTTGCGCACAAGTGTTTTTCCATAAATTCAAGCATCTGCAGAGTCGGGCTTTCGCGGACATCGTCGACATTTTCTTTGTACGTCAGACCGTAAAGGCCTACGCGTGAGGTATCCGTAATCCCGCGCTCCTTCATTATATCGTGGATGCGCTCGAGCACGAAGGCGGGCATGCTGTCATTAATCTTGCGCGCAGTATGGATTATCTTGGAAAGTCCGGGATAGTCGCCAACCAAGAACCATGGGTCAACCGAAATGCAGTGGCCGCCGACACCCGGGCCCGGGGTCAGGATATTAACACGCGGGTGCTTGTTTGCGATGCGGATGATTTCATAAACGTCCATATTATCGCTGCGGCAGATTTTCGCAAGCTCATTTGCAAATGCAATGTTAACGTCGCGGTATGTGTTTTCAACGACCTTGGTCATCTCCGCAGTGCGGATGTCGGTCACAACAATTTCGCCCTTGCAGAATGAGTTGTAGAGCGCTTTTACCTTCTCGCCAATCTCGGTAGAATCTGCACCGATGGTGCGTGAGTTATGTTCAAGCTCATAGACCATGTTGCCCGGAATAATACGCTCGGGCGCGTGGACGAGATGAATGTCCTCACCGATTACGAAGTTGTTTTCCTCAATAATCGGGCGCACGAATTTATCAATCGTACCCGGGGCGACTGTGGACTCAATAACCACTACTGCACCCTTGGGACAGACCTCCATGACGTTCTTAACCGCGGCTATTACATAGCTTGCGTCTATCTTCTTAGTGAATTTATCATAGGGGGTAGGTACTGCTACAATATACGTATCGGTTTTCTGATAATCAGTAGAAAAACGGATGCCTGCGTTTACCGCATTTTCAAACAGAGTGTCCAGGCCGTCTTCCTCAAAGGTTGTGCGACCTGCGTTGAGTTCGGCGACCAGCTCCTTGTTAAAATCCGTTCCTACAACGTCCACCCCATGGGCAGCAAACATCAGAGCTGTGGGCAAGCCGATATAACCAAGACCTACTACATTTAACATGGCAATCTACTCCAATTTCATTTGTTATTAAACGTTACACATTAATATACCATGAAAACACAAAAATGTCAAAAAATTCGATTTTATTTTTATAATAAAAAGTGGCGGCGCGGTATTGAAAGGCTTTCCAGAATATGGTATGATGAATTTAATAGGCAGAAACTATTCTGCATAAAATAATAAAAAGGAGAAATTTATATGAAAAGGCTTTTATCCGCGCTTCTTACATTATCAATATTACTTGCTGTTGCAGCTCCGGCTTTTGCCGCTGCGCCCGCGCGCACTCCAGAGAGAGTGGTAATGCTCGTGTCAAATACGTTCTACCACGATGGCGAAGAAGTTAATCTTATCTATAGGCTCAGGTTTGATGAGTGCTGGGGAACTGTCGAGTATCCGGGCTGGGGCTCAATCCCGGTAGTCAGAGAGGGTTCCAAAATGCATGTGGAATTCGCCGAGGGTGATTTTGGAAAGACGTTCCACGAAACCTATCCGATGAGAAAAGAGAAGGACTATTACGGCGATGAGGTTTATGTATACTATGACCCGGCGACAAACGAAACCGTCCGTGAAGTTCTTGACTTAAAGATGAATTATCAGTGGATGGATAACGATTTCCATCTTTTGGGAACCGATGATAAGGGTGACGAGGTCGCAAGCGGCTACGCCTTTGGTGCCAAGGGCAACGACGAGTATTGGTACAGGATGTACAACGGCTTTAAGGATTATAAGTTTGACACGGTGTACAGTGACCATTATCTGACTTTGGATATGCCGTCTCTTTACTATGCAATAGGAATAAATGACAATCAGGTAAACCAGTTTATTAAAAACGGCGTTATCACCTTCCCGGCACCTGCAGGATGCAATCCGCAAGACTATACATGGTCATGCACATTCCCATGCAGTAATATGCGTGCGATATTGCTTGAAGGCTATAATATGGTGGACTATCATGCACCAAGCACATGGGCTGCAGATAATGTTAAGCGTGCGGACGAAATCAAAATAACCGATGACTTGGCTGACTTTTTTGGCGACACATATTACCTTAACAACATAACCCGCGGCCAATTTGCATCAATGATTGTAAATACCATAAAGGCGGCTACGAATGTAGATACCGATGCAATTGCGCAGAATGCATATGAAAACCGCGAGGTTAATTTCTATGACGTATACTATTCAATGAATGTAGGTCCGGAAATTTATGCTGCGGCTGCTATGGGCATAGTAAACGGTGTGGGCGACGGTGAATTTGCGCCTGATAATTTCATCACACGTCAGGAAATAGCAGTTATGTTCTACCGCGCTCTTAAGTACATTGAAGGGAAAAGCGGGAAAAAGTATGTTACGGGTGTCAGCACCGACATATCTGCATACTCTGACCGCGGTAAGGTTGCAAGCTGGGCGACAGACGGTGTAGGCGCGCTTGTTAATTTAAAAATCATAAACGGAATTACTCCCACCCAGATTTCTCCTGTTACCAACACCACAACCGAGCAGGCAATTACACTTGCTATGCGCGTGTACGACCTTCTCAAAGCATAATAAGCATTATATTAAAAAGCAAGCGAAGCGGAAAGCCACCTCGCTTGCTTTTTTTCCACGTTTTTCTTTACATAAAAATTTCCTTGGTGTAAACAATAGAAATGTAAAATTAAACAACAAGGAGATTTATATAATGAAAGCAACAGGTATCGTACGCCGTATAGA
>JAZRUF010000016.1:0-26641 GCA_045652405.1 Eubacteriales bacterium
GCGAGGCACGCAATATGCCGCGTATGATATACATATCCAAGGTTGATGAGGATAACTCGGATTACAATGCAACGTTTGATGCATTGCGTGAGAAATACGGCAATAAGATTGCACCTGTCGTTGTTCCGATTTGGGATGACAACCGCAAGGTAACCGGTATAATCGACGTTCTCAACAAACGCGCATACGAGATGCAGAATTTAAAGCGTGTCGAGATTGAAGTTCCTGAGGACAAGGCCTCAGTTATAACCGAGTTTAATGATGCGCTTAAGGAAGCAGTTGCAGAGACCAGCGAAGAGCTTATGAACCGCTTCTTCGAGGGTGATGATTTTACTTATGCCGAAATGATTAAAGGTCTGCACCAGGGCGTGGACGAGCTGAGTCTGTTCCCGGTACTGTGCGGCTCGGGCGTAAACTGTCTGGGAAGCCTTATGCTTATGGACCATATTGTTGATTTGTTCCCGAACCCGATTGAAGGCAACTATCACAAGGCTACAAACGCTGCGGGCGAGGTTGAGGAATTTGTAGTTTCCCCCGGCGGTGTTCCGTCTGCATTTGTTTGGAAGACTGTTTCTGACCAGTACGGAAAATATTCATTCGTCAAGGTTCTCAGCGGTGAGATTACATCCGATACCGCTCTTGTAAATGCGAGAACCGGTGAGACCGAGAAGCTCGGACGTTTGTACTCAATGTGCGGCAAGAAAGCAAGCGAGGTTAAGTCCCTCTCTTGCGGCGATATTGGAGCTATCGGAAAGATGGATAAGGTAAAAACTGGAGATACGCTGTGCGACCCGCGCAAGGTTGTATCCTTAAAGCAGATACCGTATGATGCAGCTTGCTATTCAATGGCTATCTCTCCCAAGACCAAAGGTCAGGAGGATAAAATTGGCGTAGGTCTTAACAGACTCAACGAGGAAGACCCATCATTTACTCATTCAAATAATCCGGAAACTAAGCAGATGATTCTCTCCGGTCTCGGTGACCAGCATCTGGACGTTTTGGTTTCCAAACTCAAGAGCCGCTTTGGCGTAGAAGCAGAACTTTCTGAGGCAAAGGTTGCATACCGCGAGAAGATTAAGAAAAAGGTTGAAGCTCACGGTCGCCATAAGAAGCAGAGTGGCGGTTCCGGTCAGTTCGGTGACGTATGGGTTCGCTATGAACCGCAGGAAGAGCAGGAAGGCCTTATCTTCAATGTAGAAGTTGTCGGCGGTGCGGTTCCGAAGAACTTTAACCCGGCAGTAGAGAAGGGTATTCAGGAAGCCATCCTGAAAGGTCCGCTCGCAGGTTATCCGATGGTTAACCTGAAAGCTACACTCTATGACGGTTCATACCATCCGGTTGACTCTAACGAAATGGCGTTTAAGATGGCTGCAATCCTCTCCTATAAGGAAGCAATGCCCAACGCTGCACCCACATTACTTGAGCCGGTCGGTTCTCTCGTAGTAACTATTCCGGACAGCCACATGGGCGACGTTATAGGTGACCTCAACAAGCGCCGAGGTCGCGTTCTCGGCATGAACTCCGTCAGTGGCGGTCTGCAGGAGGTTGAGGCTGAGGTTCCGATGGCTGAAATGAGCTCTTACGCTATCGACCTTCGCTCAATGACTCAGGGCAGAGGCTCATATACTTTTGAGTTTGTACGTTATGAGGAGACTCCTGCTAACGTTCAGCAGAAAATTATTGAAGAGCGCAAAGCATTCCTCGCAGAAGAATAAGAAGTTTAACCCCGCCTGCTTTTTAATAAAAGCAGGCGGGGTTTTATCTGAAAAGAGCCTATGCATTCAGCATAGGCTCTTTTGTCTGTTTTTATCTTCCTTCTTCTTCGTCGCCGACTTTTGCGTACTCTTTCGAGTCAATCCAATATTGGAGAGACTCTACCGGAGTATCGTCAAGCTGCCAGAACTGAGTCATCATGCGCTCACGCACAGGTCTGCGCGTGCTGTCCTTGGACATATATTCCTTAAGTTCATTTACGCTAAGTGATGCTTCGGGTGCGAATTTATCGCTGCAAATATAATTTATAAGTGCTTCAAACATTCCGCATACCTCAGGAACTTGAGTGCCGAGACCGGTGAAGTTAAGTCCGGTTACAAGGAGACTTCCGTTGCCGACCTTCATTTCGGTTATATAGCCGAAATTGCGGAGTGTGCGGTCGTATTGGAATTCCGGCAGCCCGAAACCGCCTACAGCGTATACGTCAAAGCGGTCGCGCGTGCTCTTGTCGATGCACTGGAATGCAGGGGTGACTTTTGTCGGGAAATCGTCTAATATAATCTTGTCAGAGTCTTCAATCAGGTTATAGAACTGCAAGTTGGTTATTCCGTTATGCGGGAATCCTGTCAATGCGTCGTTGTTGTTTACAAGACCGCCATAAATCGTGCCGCGGTCCCAGATAACGCCTTTGAAGCGCTCCCATGTTGCGCGGAAGCTGTACTTTCCTGCAACCGCGTCCTGATTTGCCACGTGGCGAGTTAAGGGGCTGCGGTAGAAGAGAAGCACGCGGTTTCCTTTTTCAAGCTCATCGAATACATTGTCATCCAACACATCTGTTACATACACGGGTTTTCCGTTTTTCGGGCAGTGTGCAACTGCCGGATAGCGGGACTGTGCATTGATGTTTGAAAGGTTGAATGCGCAATCTGAGAAGGACATTTCTGACGGCTTGTTTGTAAAGCTCCAGATGTCCCAGTCGTTTTCAATTACATGCTTGTTTATGGGTGAGATAAGGCGAACTTCCAGACGGTATGCGCAGGATTTCTTGATTGCGGGTAAGGTTAAGTGGAGTTTTACAATCTCAGACAGTCCACGTTTGTCTATATTGATATTGTCAAGCTCGCCGGAGAGTGCGACGGTATTTGTTTCCGTGTCGATAAGCTCATAGCAAAGCTTGCAGTTGCCATACTCCTGCTGTGAGTAGTTTGAGACGGATACCGGGATTACAACCGTATCACCCTCGAAGAATGAGCGTACCGGGATGTCTGCAAGGACTACAACGTCGCCGTTGAAGCGCAGGAAACGCTTCGGGTCTACACCGGACTGTTCATCAAAACAGTCAACTACGCCGTTACTGTTCTCATAGCGATCAGTATCTGCAAACTGAAGCATATGGAATCCACGAAGAATAGGACTTCTTCTTATGCCTTCAAGTGCAAGCTTCCAACTCATAAACTGGAATGCCTTGCTTGCGCGAAACATATCCGGAAAACGCTCTTCAAGACCTTTGGCGCGTATCATTTTCTTCTGCTCAGCTATCCACCACGGGGCGGGCTTGCCGGCTTTTTTAAACTTTTCATCAAGTACGTCAAGGTTGCGCAGTGCAGTATAATGGCATACCTCGTGTGCGATTATCGGGCGCTGCGGAATTATTGAACGTGTGATTTTTCCACCGCCGTTTTCCGATGTTGTTGTAAGACCGGTGCATGAGCCGTATACGAGCAGATTGTCGGTGTTATGGAACATATCACCGTGCTTTCCGAACGGGTAGTAGTAGCTCATGTGCTGAACGTCAAAGTTTACGTAATCGCGGTCGAATTCACCGTGTGCGCAGGTGTCGATAAACAGACGTGAAGGGTCTAATTCCTTTATGTAGTTTGCAATTTCACGCACGCGCGGATTTTCGCCCGGGTGCTTGATTTCGTTTCCTATGCAACAGACCATGTATGACGGATGGTTCATAAGGGGAAGTACGAACTGGTTTATTTTTTCGTTTGTTATTAGAACCTCAACGCCGTGAACCATTTCTTCCAAGTTGTTGTACTCATCGTCACAGTCGCGCATTTCGATGTGAATAAACATTCCCAGCTTGTCCGCGGCGCGGAAGCAAGCCTCAGACGGCACGCGGGAGTGGAAACGGATGGTGTTAAAGCCATACTCTTTTGCTATACGAATGCATTTTGCATAGTATTCCTCTTCGGGAAGGTCAAGTATATTCTCGTGGTCGTGGCAGACGGTGCCGCGGATAAATGCGCGTATGAAGAAAGGCTTGCCGTTTAAAAGAATGTCACTTCCTTCGACTGCAAGAGAACGCATTCCGAATTGGTCGGAAAAACTTTCTTGGGTTCCGTCTGAAAAGGTTATATCTGCAGACATGGTATAAAGATAGGGGTCTTCAATTGACCAAAGATGCGCATTTGAAAGCTCGGCAAAAAATGCCTGCTCTTTAACGGAAGCAGTGCCGTTTGCTACGCATGCACCTTCGGAATCGGTTATCTTATAGGAAATATCAGTTGCGGGGATGGAGGAATGAATTTTTACCGATACGCCGTTTTTGGAAAGCTCAGGCGTTATACAAAAAAACTCAAGCTTGTTCATTGTAACATACTCCCTTTGTTTTATATTCTGTCCGTAGTATAACACAATTGCAAATTTGTGAACATGTCCATTTTTTTCTTTTTTCATGTGCGTTTTGAAAAACGTTTTAAAAACTGCATAGCTTTGCCGCGGGTGGGGAAAATAACCTTAATAAATTATGCGTAAAAAAGGAGAATGGGCAAATGACAAAAAGGCTAATGGTACGCATAGCTGCGTTTAGCATCGCCGCGGCGGTGATAAGCGCGGGGACAGCGATTATCGGATGGCAAAGGGCAGATGCTTATAAGAGGTCTATAGAGAATGGATACCAGCGGGCGTTTTCCGAGCTTGTTTCGAGTATGTCGGGGATAGATTATGCGCTTCAGAAGAGCTGTATTTCCACATCTCCGAGCATGCTTGTGGCGCTCGGAAGCGAGGTTTTTCGTCAGTCAACCGCCGCTGCAAGTGCGCTTTCTCAGCTGCCGTTTACGGAATTGAGACTCGAAAAGACATCCAAATTCATATCACAGGTAGGGGATTGGGCATACAGCCTCTCTAAAAGCGCAGCCGACGGATATAAGCTTACATCACAGGAACGTGATATTCTAAACCGTTTGGCGGGCACTGCGGATGCGCTTAGTGTGGATTTAAACAATTTGAGTGTGGAGATAAATGAGGGCGGCTTGGAGATTGGGGAAATAACCAAAGCTGAGCGCAATTTAAATGAGGGTGATGATGTAAAAAATGCATCGGGTGTTTTGCAGAATATTGCGTATTTAGAGCAGGAGTTTCCGGAGTACCCGACTTTGGTATATGACGGACCGTTTTCCGAGCATATAGATCAGGAAGAGATAGCGTATCTGAAAGGTCGCGGTGAGATAAATGAAGCTCAGGCAAAGCAAGTTGCGGCACGCTTTCTTGGAATGAATGGTAATAATCTTAAGTCCGGCGGAAAAACCAGCGGAAAAATACCTGCCTATACTTTTTATGGGACAAGAAACGGCGGCGAAGTAAGCATTGATGTTTCTTGCCAAGGCGGAATTGTTGTTGAGATGACGGACTCTCGCACGCCAAAAGAGCCGACTCTTGATGTACAAGGTGCTACGCAAGCGGCGAAAAAGTTCCTTCGAGAGCAGGGGTACGGTGAGATGAAGGAGAGCTATTGGACGGTTTATTCAGACACGGTTATGATAAATTTTGCACCCGTGCAAAACGGCGCGGTACTGTATCCTGATTTGGTGAAGGTAAGCGTTTGTTTGGATAACGGCGAGGTGTGCAACTTTGAGGCGCGCGGATATATAATGAACCATAAAGAGCGCAAGATACCCGAGGTTGGAATTTCACTGGATAAGGCAAAGGAGCGCGTAGCAGAGGGACTTAAAATAAAAGGTTATAACCTTGCAATTATACCCGGCGCGGGGAGAGGGGAAAAGTTCGTGTATGAAATGCAGTGTGAGCGCTCTGACGGAAGCCACTGCCTTGTGTATTTAGACGCACAAACCGGTGTAGAGGAGCAGATATTTATATTGCTTGAGGATGATAACGGAATTCTTGCAATATAATTGATAAAAGCAATTTGCGGTGGTAATAAATAAACATCCGCCAATATATGGCGGATGTTTATCTGTTTTTGAAATATTGAAATCAGAAACCTAATTCATTCCTTAAATCATCAGCTTTGTTTGTTCTCTCCCACGGCAGGTCAAGCTCGGGGCGACCAAAGTGACCGTAAGCTGCGGTTTGCTTATATATCGGGCGGCGCAGCTCAAGGTATTCGATGATTTTTGCCGGGCGCATATCAAAATGCTTGGTCACAAGCTCGGAAATCTGAGCATCCGGTATAATACCGGTGCCCTGGGTATCCACCAGGACGGATACCGGGTTTGCCACGCCGATAGCGTAGGCAAGCTCTATTTCACAGCGCTTGGCGATTCCTGCAGCGACAATGTTTTTTGCAATATGGCGAGCCATATATGCGGCTGAACGGTCAACTTTTGTCGGGTCCTTACCGGAGAAAGCACCGCCGCCGTGGCGTGCAAAGCCACCGTATGTATCAACAATTATTTTGCGGCCGGTGAGTCCGGAATCACCCTGCGGTCCGCCGATGACGAAACGACCGGTCGGATTGATGAAGATTTTTGTATTATCGTCCATAAGTTCTGCAGGCATAACCGGACGGATCACGTGTTCGATTATATCGCGGCGAAGTTCATCAAGAGAAACTGAGTCTGCGTGCTGGGTAGAAACTACAACCGTGTCGCAACGGCAAATTTCGTTGTTTTCATTGTACTCAATCGTGACCTGGGATTTTCCGTCCGGGCGAATATAGGGGAGAAGTCCGGATTTGCGGACTTCTGCGAGACGTTTAGTCAGGCGGTGCGCATAGGTTATGGGAGCGGGCATTAGTTCATCGGTTTCATCGCATGCGAAGCCGAACATCATACCCTGGTCACCTGCGCCGATTTGGTCAGCAGTATCTGTATTTGCGTTTTTGAATTCGATTGAGTTATTTACGCCGATAGCGATATCCGGTGACTGCTCGTCTATAGAGCTGAGCACCGCGCAGGTTTTGTAATCAAAGCCCATATCGCCGCTGTCATAGCCTATTTCCTCAATGGTTTTGCGGACGATAGACGGAATGTCCACATACGAGCTGGTCGTAATTTCGCCCATGACCAAAGCCATTCCGGTTGTGACAACTGATTCGCACGCTACGCGGGCAGTTGGGTCATTTGCGAGTATTGCATCCAAAACTGCATCGGAGATTTGGTCACAAACCTTATCCGGATGCCCTTCGGTTACTGATTCTGAAGTGAATTTATAATTTGCCATAGAAAACCTTCCAATTCATAAGTGTTCTCAGGGGAGCTTGCCAAAGGCAAGCGCGTTTTTCCCTGAGGTTATTATACCACAGCTTGTTAAAAAAACAAAGCAAAAAACATAGAATAAGAAAAAAACATGAAATAATTAATTATTTATGCGCATAACATCTTGTTTTTTTGGTGGATATATGGTATAAATAATACAAACATATGTTCTACGAAAGAGCTGGTAAGGAAGTGTAAAGAAATGGCAGAAGGACATCGTGAGAGATTGAGACAACGTTTTATCAACGAAGAGATAGATTCCATACCTGAATATATAGTTTTGGAGATGATGCTGCAAGGGGTTATTGCAAGAAAGGATACATGCGATATGGCGCGAAAGTTGCTCCAGGAATTCGGATGTCTTGCAAATGTAATTGATGCGCCGCTTGAGGAAATAATGAGAGTTCCGGGAATAGGCGAAGCTGCGGCATATCATCTTAAGCTGTTGCCGAAATATTATCGGAAGTATGCTATGTCCAAGAAAATGAAAAACATACCGTTTGACAGTATTGAGTCGATAGGATATTTTTTCGTGGACAGGTCAATCGGATACACTGAAGAGACCGTGTTTCTCGCCTGTTTGGATGCGAAAATGCGTCTTATCGAGTGTGAGGAAATTGCAAGCGGGAGTACGAATGCGGCGAGGGTGAGCGTCAGGGAAATACTCAGGGTTGCGCTTAAGTATAACGCAAGCCGTGTGGTTTTGGCGCACACGCATCCCAACGGAGATATTCTTCCGAGCATTGAGGATATTGAAAGTACGGATATTATAAACACGGTATTGAGTGCATCGGATATTAAGCTTGAGGACCATATAATAGTTGCAGGTGATGACTATGTGTCAATAATGCGAAACAGAGACAGGATTCGGTGAGAAAAAATGGGCGAATTTAAAATAGTATCTGATTATAAGCCTACCGGGGACCAGCCCAAAGCGATTGAGGCTCTGGCACGTGGAATAGAGCTTGGGCTTGAAGAACAGACGCTTCTGGGTGTTACCGGCTCGGGAAAAACTTTTACAATAGCAAATTTGATTGAGAAAGTGCAACGTCCGACGTTGGTGCTTGCGCATAACAAGACGCTTGCGGCACAGTTGTGCTCGGAATTTCGCGAGTTTTTTCCGGATAATGCTGTGGAATATTTTGTTTCATACTTTGATTATTATCAGCCTGAAGCATACATTCCGCACACGGATACGTATATAGAAAAAGATTCGTCTACAAACGAGGAGATTGACCGTCTGCGACACAGTGCGACTTCTGCACTGGCGGAGAGGCGGGACGTGATTATCGTTGCCAGCGTTTCATGTATTTACGGATTGGGTGACCCGATTGATTACCACGATATGGTTATTTCACTGCGCCCCGGCATGGTGCGTGAGCGAGATTGGATTGTACGAAAACTCGTGGAGATACGTTATGAAAGAAACGATGTGGCTTTTGAAAGAAACAAGTTTCGCGTGCGCGGAGATACTATAGAGATTTTCCCGGTTTATGCAAAGGACAAAGCCATACGCGTGGAGCTTTTTGGCGATGAAGTGGATAGGATAAGCGAGATAAACACGGTGACGGGTGAGCCGGTGCGCGAGCTCGGGCATGTGGCAATATATCCTGCATCGCATTATGTATCAACACCTGAAAAGATGGCGCGCGCAATAGATGAGATTTTAAAAGAGATGGAAGCGCGTGTAAAGGAGTTTGAAGAGGACGGTAAGCTTATTGAGGCTCAGCGTTTGAGGCAGAGGACTCTTTACGATGTGGAGATGATACAGGAGGTCGGCTATTGCAGCGGAATTGAGAATTATTCGAGGATAATAAGCGGACGTGAGCCGGGAAGTCCGCCATACACGCTTATGGACTATTTCCCGAAGGATTTTCTGCTTGTAGTTGATGAGTCGCATGTCACGCTCCCTCAGGTGCGCGGAATGTATGCGGGTGACAGGTCGAGAAAGGATACGCTTGTTGATTTCGGATTCCGATTGCCGAGTGCGTATGATAACCGCCCGCTTAATTTTAAAGAATTTGAGGAGCATGTTAATCAGGCGGTATATGTATCCGCTACTCCGGGAGAGTACGAGAGGGAACGCAGTGCTCAGATAGTTGAGCAGGTTATACGGCCAACCGGATTGCTTGACCCGGAAATACAGGTGCGCCCGGTAGAGGGGCAGATTGATGATTTAATTGGCGAGATAAATGCATGTATCAGCAAAAAAGAGCGCGTGCTGTGCACAACGCTTACTAAGAAAATGGCGGAGGATTTGACCGGATACCTTGAAGGTGTTGGGATAAAGGTCAAATATTTGCATCATGATGTGGAAACTATTGAACGTATGGAAATAATACGTGATTTGAGACTTGGAACGTTTGATGTGCTTGTGGGTATAAATCTTTTGCGCGAGGGTTTGGATATACCTGAGGTATCGCTTGTTGCGATACTTGATGCGGACAAAGAGGGATTTTTGAGAAGTGAAACGTCGCTTATTCAGACAATCGGACGTGCGGCGAGAAATGACCACGGAAAGGTAATAATGTATGCCGACAAGGTTACGGATTCGATGAGGCGTGCCATTGATGAAACCGAGCGCCGACGGAATATCCAGATGGAGTATAACCGCGAGCACGGCATTGTGCCGAAAACTATAATTAAAAACGTGCATGAGCTTATAGAAATATCAAAGGATGCGTCTAAGTCATCCGAGGATACAAGCCAAAAGCTAAGCAAAAAGGAAAAAGAGGAGCTTATACGAAGGCTTGAGAAGGATATGCGTGAAGCATCGCGTATGCTTGAATTTGAATACGCAGCTATTCTGCGTGATAAGATAATAAAACTGCGCGGATAGAAGCTTTAATTAAGGGAAGATGAAAGTATGCAGCATAATTTGTATGTAAAGGGAGCGCGTGAGCACAACTTAAAAAATATAGATGTTGAAATCCCGCGCGATAAGCTGGTCGTAATAACCGGACTTTCGGGATCGGGAAAATCATCTCTTGCATTTGATACCATTTATGCGGAGGGACAGCGAAGATACATGGAATCGCTGTCCTCATATGCGAGAATGTTTATGGGGCAGATGGAAAAACCGGATGTCGATTATATTGACGGTCTGTCACCGGCTATATCAATTGACCAGAAAACCACATCTAAAAACCCACGCTCTACGGTGGGAACGGTGACTGAAATATACGATTATTTACGTCTGCTGTGGGCGCGTATAGGAATTCCGCACTGTCCCAAATGCGGCAAGGTTATACGCCAGCAAACCGTTGACCAGATAGTTGACCATCTGATGGCGCTTGAGGATGGGACGAAGATTCAAATACTATCTCCGTTGGTAAGGGGAAGAAAAGGCGAGCATGCAAAGGTTTTTGCAGATGCTAAAAAATCCGGATATGTGCGTGTGCGCGTGGATGGGAATATATATGACCTTTCTGAAAATATACCGATGGAGAAGAATGTAAAACACAATATTGAAGTTGTGGTTGACCGTATTGTTATAAAAGAGGAAATCAGGGGCAGACTTGCCGATTCTGTGGAAACCGCAGCTGCGCACAGCGGCGGTCTTGTTGCGGTTGACGTTATCGGTGGCGAAGAGATGATGTTTTCACAAAACTATGCCTGCGATGACTGCGGGATAAGCATAGAAGAGCTTACGCCGCGTATGTTTTCATTCAATAATCCGTTTGGCGCATGCCCAGACTGCACGGGACTGGGAACATGGCTTAAGGTTAATCCTGAGTGCATTATGCCTAACCTTAAATTGTCGATAGCGCAGGGTGGAATAAACGCATCAGGATGGGGCGGAACCGATGAAGGAAGCATAGCGCATATGTTCTACACAGCGCTTGCGAAAAAATACGAGTTTACGTTAAATACACCACTTGGTGAGCTTTCAAAAGAGGCTATGGATGCACTTCTTTACGGAACTAAGGGCGAAAGACTTGAGCTTAAGTACAACAAGGCTTACGGTAAAGGAACATATCAGCAGGCGTTTGAAGGAATAATCCCGAACTTAGAGCGCAGGTATCAGGAGAGCAACAGTGAGGCTTCGCGTGCGGACATAGAGCAGGTAATGAGCAATATTAAGTGCCCTACATGCGGTGGACGCAGGCTTAAAAAAGAAGCGCTTGCGGTAACCGTGGGTGGGATAAATATTGCCGAATTCACGAGGATGTCCGTAAATCAGGCTCTTGAGTTTGTAAATAAGCTAAAAGAAGAACTTTCAGAGCGCGAAATGAAGATTGCCGAGCGAATTTTAAAAGAGATAATTGCAAGGCTTGGGTTTCTTTCAAGTGTGGGATTGGAATATTTGACGCTTGAAAGAAGTGCGGCCACGCTCTCCGGCGGTGAAAGCCAACGCATACGCTTGGCAACTCAGATAGGCTCCGCGCTTATGGGGGTTTTGTATATACTTGATGAGCCGTCAATCGGTTTACATCAGCGAGACAACGATAAATTGCTCAATACGCTAAAAAAACTGCGTGATATGGGAAACACATTGCTTGTAGTAGAACATGATGAAGATACTATGTATGCGGCGGACTATATTGTTGATGTAGGTCCGGGTGCGGGTGTGCACGGCGGTGAAATAGTGTGCACCGGAAGCGTTGAAGATATTAAAAAATGCGAGAAATCCGTGACCGGTCAGTATCTTTCCGGAAAGAAGAGTATACCGGTGCCGAGCCAAAGGCGCAAAGGGAACGGCAACTCATTGAAGATTATCGGCGCGGCAGAGAATAATCTGCGTAATATAGATGTTGAGATACCCTTGGGTACGTTTACATGCGTTACCGGAGTGTCCGGTTCGGGTAAATCCTCGCTTGTAAATGAGATTCTATACAAGCATCTGGCATCACAGCTTAACCGTTCAAAGGACCACGCGGGCGAATTTAAGGATATGCAGGGGTTGGAATATCTGGACAAGGTAATAGCTATTGACCAGGCACCGATAGGAAGAACACCAAGGTCAAACCCGGCTACCTATACCGGCGTGTTCAACGATATTAGAACTTTATTTGCATCAACTGCGGATGCAAAAATGCGTGGGTACAGCAACAGCCGTTTTTCATTTAACGTAAAGGGCGGCAGATGCGAAGCTTGCTCAGGCGACGGATTGGTTAAAATAGAGATGCATTTCTTGCCGGATATTTACGTCAATTGCGACGTGTGCGGCGGTAAGAGATATAACCGCGAAACGTTGGAAGTAAACTACAAGGGCAAGAATATTTACGATGTTCTTGAGATGACTTGTGAAGAGGCTGAGGAGTTTTTTGCAAATGTTCCCAAAATTGCGCGTAAGATAAGAACTCTAAATGAGGTCGGGTTGGGATATGTTAAGTTAGGGCAGTCGTCTACAATGCTTTCCGGCGGTGAAGCGCAGCGCGTAAAGCTTGCGACGGAGCTTTCACGTCAGAGCACAGGTAAGACAATTTATATTCTTGACGAGCCGACCACCGGACTGCATGTGGCTGATGTACACAGGCTTGTTGAGATGCTCAACCGCCTTGTCGATGCGGGGAATACCGTTGTAGTCATCGAGCATAATCTGGACGTTATCAAGAATGCAGATTATATAATTGATTTAGGTCCGGAAGGCGGAGACGGAGGCGGTCAGGTAGTATGCACGGGAACCCCGGAGCAGGTTGCAGAGAATAAGAAATCGTATACAGGCAAATACTTAAAGAAGCTGCTTTAAAAATAAATAAAAAATTTTTTAATTTCCTCTGTTCAAAAGTGGAAAAATATGTATAATATATATTGACGCAGATATTCTGCAAAAATTATTGTGAGGTGCTTAGTTTATGAAGAGATTTGTATGTATGATTTGCGGCTATGTATACGATGAAGCGGAAGGCTGCCCGGAAGCTGATATTGCGCCCGGAACCGAGTGGGATGACGTTCCTGAGGATTTTGTATGCCCGCTTTGCGGAGTAGGAAAAGAGGACTTTGACGAAGAATAAAAGTCACAAGTATCAAAAATAGATGAGTAATTGAAAGAGTCCTGTGTTATAGGCAGGACTCTTTAATTTAACAAAACAGTGCGGTCTTCAAATGCAGACCGCACTGTTTTGTTATTTATAAGGTTAATAGTTGATGGGAACTCTTTTTGCGGGGATAAGTCCGGTTACAGGTGAACGAGCCGCCGGGTCGAATACGAAAACCCCATCTTCTATTGGTATAAAGCGCACGGCTTTGTAGAACGCTTTTGCAGAAATATCACCGTATAGCGGGAATATTTCGGAGATATTTATACTGCGAAGGTAGTCAAAGCATAAATCGCGGAATGTATCATTTGTGCTCAGGTCAATGGGTTTGGGGGGACGACCGGAAAAAACGGATGAGTAATAGTCAAAACGCAGGAGCGAAATCAGTTTTTTGACATCCGGACCATTTAGTGAGCCGGCGAAGTTTAAAAATAGCTCATATAGTGATGAAGCGGAGAGGCGGGCGTAGCGCAACCCTTGCTTTGATACATATTCAGCCAAGGCTGTGAATAAAGCAAAAGGAGAGTCAAAAAAGTTAAGGGTATATTCGATTGTTCGATTGAATCTGCCGCTGTTGGAGAATTTTTCAAATACATCCTCAAACTCATGCAGCAGGAAAATTTCATTGGCACTCAGCTCTCCGGTACGAAGGACAGAATAAGGCGCGGTTGAGGAAAAGGTACATCCGGTCAAATCTCCATTCTTTTTTAGAGAAGAACCGTGCAGGAGCTTTAAGAAGCCGAGTTGCAGTTCATGCGGATGAAGAGAAAAAATGTCATTAAAGCTCTGCTTAATTGATGCTATGTCCTCGCCGGGAAGACCGAAAATCAGGTCCGCATGCACACATATGTTTTCAAAAGATAGGATTGTGCGCAAATTCGATTTGAGTTTTACAAGGTCGGTTTTTCGGACAGCACGGTTAAGCACGCTGCGGTTGGTTGACTGCACACCGACCTCAAGCCTGAGTTTTCCTGCGGGTGCGCGTGAGAGTAAATTGAGCATTTCGTCAGTAAACAGGTCAGCGCCCACCTCTAAATGAAAGCAGGTATCTCCGGTCTCTTCAAGTATAAACTTTAAAAGCTCTGTTGAACGCGCGGGATTTGCGTTGAAGGTGCGGTCAACCATTTTTACTGTTTTCACATCCGCATTTGAGAGAAGCTTTAGCTCTTGTTTTACGCGTTCGATGGGGAAATATCGCACACCTGAGGTTGCTGAGGACAGGCAGTATGCACATTTAAATGGGCACCCGCGAGAACTTTCGTAATATGCAAGCCTGCCTTTTAAAGTGGATAGCATTTCGTCTGTATACGGACTTTTGACGGATGAAAGGTCTGGTATGTACTGGTAGGAATCATTTCCAAAAATTCCTTCATGGGTATGGTATACCAAGCCTTTTATACCTTCGGGAGAGTCAAAGTTTCTAATAACGTTTGGCAAAAGTTCCTCGCCTTCTCCACAAAGAACCGCATCAGCCCACTTGTGTTCCTTTAAAAAATCAAATGCGCGGAAAGAGACTTCCGGACCGCCGAGAAGAATGCGAAGGTTAGGGAGTATGAGCTTTATATCACGGCAAATATCCGAGATGTACCGGATATTCCATATGTAGCAAGGGACACAGAGAATTTGCGGATGTGTGTCCATAACTTCGTGCAACACTTGCTCGGCGGGTTCATTTATGCTGGTTTCAAGGATGGTTACATCATGGTCTGTTCCGAGCGCGGCTTTCAGGTACCAAGGTGCAAGTGTACTATGGATGAATTTTGAAGATACAGATAAAATCGTAATTTGCATAATATAATCTCATTTCTCAAAGGTTTCTTACAGTATAACACAAAATGCTTGAGTAGTCATCTGCGGAAGAGTGCACAAAAAAATAAAAAATATATAGAAATTTGTAGTATATGATTGACTTTTACACGACTATAAAATATTATTATATTATCAGTAAATATATCTGTTTACAGATGTAAGAAAAAAGCGGAGTAGGAGAGTTTTGTTATGAAGATGTTATTTAACAAAAAAGTTTTAAAAAAGGTTCAATGTGCGTTATTGGCGATGTGTATGCTCATTAGCATATTGTCGGTTGGTGTGGGGGCATCGGCGGCGGAACCTGTAATAAAAACGGTTACTCTAAATGAAACAAGAACCGTGGCAACAATTCAGTTTTCGGGACAAATTGCCGAAGCTACGGGAGTAAACATAAAGAGTAAAATAAAGCTTAGCCAGGATGGCGGAAGTGAGTCTTCGCTTGCTCCGTTTTCCACGGTTACTGTACGCTCAGACGCTATTGTTGTAAATCTTCCGGAGCCGCTTACGAAGAAAACAAACTATTTTGTAATTGAAGCTGATGCATTGCAAAACCAACCGAGAAGAATTGTTACTGCAAACATAAATGCATCTGATCCGGTGCTTTCACAGAGCAAGGCTATTTCGATTGATAAAACAAAGAAAAAAGTTACAATTACATTCAGTGGTGCAATTTCGGGATATCCGAGTGACAGCTCGCTTAAAAACGGATACATATCTTTGGCTCGTGACGGAAAAAACTTTACGGAGATAATTAAATCCGATCAGGTGACGGTTAACGGCGCTTCAGGTCAGATAATAATAACTCTCAATACTGCGCTTGACGGATATATGTCTAAATTTAAAATAAGCCAGGGTAAGGTGCAGAGTAAATCTACCGGGAATGTAAACTTAAGTGATGTAATTACTCCGGCTGTTAATGCGCTTGATACTAACGCACCCGAGCTTATAAAGTCTGAGGTGAAGTCTGACGGTGGAAGAATTATATTAACTTTTGATAAGAATATCAGACGCACATCAGGCGTGAACACTTCAATGTTTAAATCAAGCGTAACCATTTCAAGAAACGGCGGATACTACTCTTCGCTTTCAAGTTATGATGAGGTTGAAGTTGAAGGTAATACGTTGATTATTAAGTTATATTACCCGGTAACAGGAAATAATAACCGTATATGCGTAAAAAGCGGTGTTATTTCTGATGTAACTTCAGGAGATCCGATTCTTCAGGATATATACAGTGATTACTTCAATATGGGCGGCGAGGTAGTTGATGGAGGACCTGAGTATTCAGGAATAGTATACGACAAAGAAAATAAGATGGTTCGTATTTATTTCGATCGTGAAATTCGTGCGGTTTCCACTCAAAAACTCCTCGGTGGCATTGATATTTATCTGAATAATACTTGGGAAACCTTTGATTCATATAAAAATATAGAAATCTATAAAAATAACAGTATTCTTATCACGATGCGCGATTATCTTTCGGGTACGGTTCGTTTCCGTGTAGATGGAAATACACTTCAGGATTATGATGGGAATATTCAGAAGAATAATTTGTATACCGATTATGTTGATGAGTACGGAACCGGAAATTATACGGATGAAATAAGTTCTTCCAAAGAGGATGACACTCAGACTGGGGATGACGGCAAGAGTGAAGATGATGCTCAGGAAGATAACAAGCAGGAAGACGGTAAAGAAGACAACGAGAATGATAACGCTATCGATAACGAAAATGAAAATAAAGATGACAACGTTTCCTCGGGAGATCAGGTGAAAGAAGTAACCGTTACGTTAAACGGGGCCGTAGTTGATTTTGCATCTAACAATATGTCAACTGACGGCGAGGGAAACACAAACTATACGGTTAAAATTGATAGCGCAAGTGCAAAGCCTAAAATTACGGTTAAAGGGCAGGGAGTGGTTCTTACTGCGATAATGCCGACTGATGCAGATGGAGGAACGCTCAGTATTCCCGGAGATATTATTGAGATGCTCTGCGAGAGAAACGGAAGCATTTCAATTGAGTGTGCAACCGCGGTTCATCAAATTTCGCTCAGCCTTATTGATATGAAGAAAATAAAGAATGAACTCAAAGTTGACGATGCGTCTAATATAGCTGTGGATATATCCGTAAACCGTGCGCCGAGCGTATATTCGTCCGACTTGCAGAAGGCTGCTGATGATGGAGGGTATACAGTAATTGCATCGCCTACTGATTTTACCATTCAGTATAAGAGTACGAATACCACCCGCGCGATAACTAAGTTTAATGAATATGTTGAAAAGAGCTTTGTTGTACCTGCGCAATTAGTGGAAAATATGGCAACGGTTGTGCGTGTTGAAACATCTGGTGCAGTAAACCATGTTCCGTCGCACATGAGCCGACGTGCAAACGGTGACGCGTATTTAGTGGCAAGAACACGTCAGAACGGAGTATACGCCGTAATAAGTGGCGATCGCACTTTCTCGGATACTCCGACGTGGGCGGTTGAAGCTGTAAACTCCCTTGCATCGCGTCAAATTCTCGGAGATTTTTCCGGCAGAAAGATGAGTCCGTCACAGGCGGCAACACGTGCAGAGGTTGCAAGCATTGTTTCTAAGGGCATGGGGATTTATACAGACAAGAGCGGCGCAAGCAAGTTTTTGGATGTAACGCTTACGGATTCATATTACATTGCAACTGCGGTTGCGGTGGAATACGGACTTATAAACGGATATGGGGATAACACGTTTAAGCCGGAGTGCAATATCACACGCCAGGAGGCTATTGCAATTCTTGCCAGAACCTCACGTTTGGCAAAAAACTTATCTGTAACTGAGTCAACAACTTTGACAAAAAGTCAAGCTGATGAGCTTGTCGGGAAATTCAGCGATGCTAACGATGTGGCTGAATGGGCAAAGATGGATGTTGCCGAGTGCGTTCAGGAAGGGATAATCCGCGGTGACAACAATAACAGGATAAACCCGAATTCAAATGTCACACGTGCAGAGCTCGTACAGATGGTATATAATTTACTTGTACAGTACGGATATATAGGTAAATAATATTTGATAGAAAAATGCTCCGGTAGCTTGATGCTTCCGGGGCATTTTTTCTATGGACGCTGTATGTATTGTGTGTTAAAATTATTTTAAAGAGAAGAAAAAGGTGTGAAATGTATTATGGTGAGATTTTTGCTCGGAAGAAGCGGAAGCGGTAAGACCGCGCAGGTGCTTCGGGAAATATCCGAGGCTTCGCATGACGGAAAAAAGAATATAATCCTTCTTGTGCCTGAGCAACAGTCTCATGCTATGGAGAGAATGCTGTGCGAAGCTGCGTCAAACGGCATATCTGCGAGTGCGGAGGTTACTACGTTTAAGCGTTTGTGCCGACTTGTCGCGGCTCAGGCGGGGGGACTGTCCAAGACGCTTTTGGATGACGGTGCACGGATAATACATATGCATCAGGCGGTAGGGCAAGCGCGCTGCGCGTTTAAGGTTCTAAAGACAGCTTCGGCAAGACCCGAGTTTCTGGACACATTGCTTACGTTTGTGGATAGGGTAAAGGACAGTGGACTCATGCCGGAGGAACTTATGGAAAAGGCGGCTGAGTTTCCAAAGTCACTTAGAGAAAAGCTTGAGGACATATCCGTACTGTATGCAGCGTATCAGGCAAGCGTTGGAAACGGTAGCATAGATGCACCCGGGCAGATACAAAAGCTTGCAGAGGATTTAATTAAAACTGAGTTTTTTGCCGGTAAGACTGTATGGGTGGATGGCTTTACAGGTTTTACAGGTATAGAATATAAGATTTTAAAGACGGTTTTTGCCCAAGCTGAGCAGGTTACCGTGTCTATGTGTGCGGATATAGAGGATGAGTCTGCAGCATTTCATAAGGCTAATGAAACATTTAAAAGGTTGCAGAGCTTTTGCGCAGAGAAGCCTCAGGTAATTAGGTTAAAGGGAAATCGGAGGGCGACAAATGAGGCTCTGGGGTATTTGGAGAAGAACATAATATCTGATGAGGATGTCGTACCCTTTGAGGGGGATGCGCCGATTGAACTTAGTGAATGTGAAAACATATATAGGGAATGCGAGTTTGCAGCATCACGGATTCTTGAGCTTATCAGGAATGAGAATTACCGTTTTAGGGATATAGCCGTAAGTGTCAGAGATGTTGATATGTATGCAGATACGGTTGAAGCGGTGTTTGCATACTACGGTGTGCCGGTGTACTTGAGCAGAAAAAGTCCGGTGCTTGAAAAGGCGGCGGTTTCGGTTGCGGTAAATGCGCTAAAGTGCATAAGCGGAGATTTCAGGTATGACGATATGCTCAGATATGTCAAAAACGGCCTTGTAGGGATAAGCAGGAAGGGCTGTGACCTTCTGGAAGAGTATATGTCTGTATGGCGTTTGCGCGGAGCTGATTGGAGCGGAGAAAAGGGGTTTACCAGACATCCGCTCGGATATGGTGTCCAGGAAGATGAGAACAGCGCACGTCTTCTTAAGGTATTAAACCGTTTGCGTGATAAGGTGCGTATTCCGCTTATGAACCTTAAAGATGCAATGAAAGTAAATCCTACCGGTGAGGGATGCGCTTGTGCGCTCTTTAATTATTTTGAGGATATAGGGTTGGCATCGAGGCTTCAATCGCGCGCTACTGCGCTCAGAGAGCGCGGGGATTTGCAGGGGGCGGAGGAATACTCTGCGCTTTGGCAGGTGCTTTGCGATTGCGTGAACAGTATAGGAAAGGTTTTAGGTGATACTCATTTTGAAATTGATGAGTTCTGCCGTCTTTTTGCACTTGTACTGAGTAAGTATGAGGTGGGAACGATACCAACGGCTCTGGATAGAGTTTCGCTCGGGGATTTATCGCGTCCGGGAATGTTGGGACAGGTGCGCTGCCAGATAATCTTGGGGGTGAATGACGGTGTTATACCGACGGTTTCGTCAGAAAATGCGATTTTTACTGAAAATGAATTCCGCATCATGACGGATGCAGGAATAGAGATTGCACCGGATTTAAAACGCGGGCTTGAAGAGGAGTTTCGCCTTGTTTATACGGCAATGACCGCTGCGCGAGAAAGGCTGATTGTATCGAAGCTTATGAATATGCCATCGGGAGAGAAGGGCAGGGAGTCTTTTATATATACCCGATTGAGAGAAATGTTCCCATCAGTTCCTGTTAAAAGAGCGGGAGCGGAGGTTCAGGCAATGGCTGTAGCTCCGTGCTTTGATGCGACTGTGCAGGGCGGAAATGAATGGAGAGGCGCGCGCGAATGGTTTTTAAAATCGCCTCAATGGAAAAAAAAGTTAACGCTTGCTGAGCGCGGGAGAAAAGTTCCGCGCGGACCTATAAAGGACAGAGATAATATACGCGCGGTTTTCGGCGGAGAAATTCGCCTTAGTGCGTCACGTGCGGATGTGTTTGGTGCATGCCGGTACAGGTACTTTTTGCAATACGGCTTAAAACTTAAAAAAGTTGAGCCGGCGAAGCTTGATGCTCCGATTGCGGGAACGCTTATCCACTATATTCTAGAAAAAACAATGATGAAGATTGTGGAGATAGGCGGTACAAAGGTGGTTACGCCTGAGCAGGTGGAGAAAATTGCCTTTGATAAGGCACGCGAGTATGCAGATGAAAAGCTCGGAGGACTTGAGGGAAAAACAGAGAGGTTTAAATTTTTATTCGAGCGATTGTGCAAAACCGCTGTACAGGTTGCAAAGGATGTGCGGGAGGAGCTCAACGCATCAAGCTTCAGACCGCTTAGCTTTGAACTTAAGGTATCTGATAACGGCGGGGAACTTCCTGCGGTTCGGTTGAGTAAGGATGGAGCTGAGCTTAAGCTTGAAGGCTTTATAGACCGCGTTGATGGCATGGAAATGCCGGACGGAAGACTATGTGTACGCGTTGTGGATTACAAGACCGGGAAAAAAGAGTTTCGCATGGACGAGGTTTTAAACGGACTTAACATACAGCTTCTGGTTTATCTGTTTGCGCTTGAAAAAGAAGGAGAAAAGCTTTACGGTAAAGAGATAGTTCCTGCGGGTGTGTTATACGTTCCGGCGAGAAATCCGGAGCTTGCGATAAGTGGAAGTGAAAGCGCGGAGGAGATAGCAAAGCTTCACGAGAAAGCGGTAAAGCGCAAGGGAGTTTTAGTAAACGATGAAAAGATACTGCGTGAAATGGAACACGGTATTGAAAAGGATGCCAGGTTTTTGCCTTTTGGATTTGGTAAGGACGGAAATCCCAGCGCACGCTCAAGCGTTATAAGTGAGAAGAATTTCAGAAAGCTTAAAGAGCATATTGACGATACACTTGGGTCAATAGCTGTGACGCTGACTAACGGCGATATTGATGCAAATCCGTACTACAAAAACAGGACGGACAGTGCGTGTGTAAATTGCCCATATTGGAGCGCGTGTATGTTTGACGGTAAAGCCGGGGATAAGGCGCGTTATTTATATAAGAATAATGTGGCGGAGTTCTTTTGTGAAAATGCGGAGGAGGTGAATGGGCATGGCGGATGTTAAGTGGACAGACGAGCAGCTTCAAGCTATTGGGCACCGTGGAAGTGCACTTCTGGTAAGTGCGGCTGCGGGCTCGGGAAAAACCGCCGTGCTTGTTGAGAGACTTCTGCGCCGTGTGATAGAGGATAAAGAGGATATAACGCGGTTTTTGATGATAACCTATACCAATGCGGCGGCGGCAGAGCTGCGCGAAAAAATACTTGCGGCGTTGAATGCACGTGCATCAAAGGCGGTAAAGGATGCATATTTGCGCCGGCAGCTTACGCTTGCGCACGGAGCGCATATTTCTACCATTCATGCATTTTGCACATCTGTTCTGAGGACACACGGACATCTGATAGAGGTGCCGGGGGATTTCCGCATTATGGACGAGAATGAAGCGAGCGTTTTACGCATGGAGTTATGTGAAGAGGTTATAGATGAAAGCTACGGTGAGGAGTGGTTTATGCCTGCGGCAGAGTCGCTTTTCGGCGAACGCGATGACAGAAATGTTGTACAAGCTGTGCTTGACCTTCATGAGAAAAGCCGCAGTCAGGTATTTCCCGGAGAATGGTTAGATAGGATAAAAAACAGTTTTTTAGAAGATAAGGGCAGTGCGCCGGATGATTCACCCTGGGGGAAGTATTTATTGAGCCGGACGAAGGAGATTCTAAATGCGCTTGAGCTTTTAAATAGACATGCTATCGCTAAGATAAAAGGTGATGAGGCTCTTGAGAAAGCGTATTTACCTGCGTTTGAGTCAGACGGCGATATTATAACGAGTCTTTTAAATGCGGTTTTATGCGGCTGGGATGCGGTTGTAAAGACGTTTAATGAGATAAGCTTTATGCGGTTAGGTTCGCTGCGTAAATACGAGGATGAGGAAAAGAAGGAGCTTGTAAAGGCTATACGGAGTCAGATTAAGAATGGTGTTGAAAAGCTTCGCAAAAATTGGTTTTTGAAAACATCGGATGAGGTTTCGGGTGAAGGTAAGAAGCTTTTGCCGGTAGCGCAGGCACTTGCATGTGCGGCGCAGGCTCTTGATGAAAAATTCGGTAAAGAAAAGAAGCGGCGAAATGCCTTGGATTATTCGGATCTTGAACATTTTGCGCTTGAGCTGTTGGTGGAAAAATACGATGCGGTAAATGACATTGTAATTCCGACTGCACTGGCAAAAGAAATTTCCGAAGACTGGGCAGAGATAATGGTTGACGAGTATCAGGACAGCAACTGCATTCAGGATGTTATATTTAGGGCGGTGTCCAAAGATGAAGAAAATCTTGTCATGGTAGGTGATGTAAAACAGTCTATTTACCGCTTCAGGCTTGCTGACCCGCAGATTTTTTTGAAGAAGTACAGAAGCTTTATGCCGATAGCGCAGGCGAAAGAGGGGCAGGCTTGTGTTGTTAACTTAAGCCGGAACTTCCGCTCGCGCTCTCAGGTGCTGGATGCATGTAATGCTTTGTTTAGCAGTGTTATGAGTGATGAGTTGGGTGATATTAAATACACGCCTGAGGAATATTTGTATTTAGGAGCCGGATATGATGAGTATCCCAAACAGTCTAATACTGCGGAGGCTATTATATTAAACCTTAATGAAATGAACGAGGACTCTCAGGAGGAGGTTTCGCCTGCTGCACGCGAAATTGAGGCTGATTGGATTGCCGGTAAAATACGTAACATGGTTGAAGAGGGGTTCTGCATTCAGGAAAAAGACGGCAGCCGGCGCAAAATGCGTTGGGGAGATGTTGTGATATTACTTCGGTCTCTTGCTGATAAGGCGCATATTTTTGAAAATGCGTTGCAACGTGCGGGGATACCGTGTGTGTCTGATAAAGCAGCCGGCCTTCTTGATACTCCTGAGGTTTCGATGATAATATCGCTTCTTACTGTTATAGATAATCCGCTCAATGAGATTGCACTTGTTGGAGCTTTGCGCTCGCCGTTGTTTGCTTTTTCTGCGGATGATTTAAGCGTTGTGCGCCGCGCGGGGGGGAGCTACATATCCGCTATAGAAAAGGTGGCTTGCGTCGATGAGGGTGAGACTGGCGAGAAATGCCGGGAGTTTTTGAAGGTATACTATACCATGCGTGAGCTTTCTGAGGATTTAAGCTGTGATAAGCTTATTTGGAAGCTCTACTGCGAAACAAACGCGTTGGGGATTATCGGAGCTTTGCCGGGAGGAGAAGAAAGGCGACGTAACCTGCTTGAACTTTTTTACTATGCACAGAGTTTTGAGGAAAACGGATTCCGCGGCTTATATGCTTTTCTTGAGAGAATAGCGCGCCTTGCAGAGAAGGGCGACAATATAGCTGTAAATTCCCTGACAGATGCGGACGCGGTTCGTATTATGAGCATTCACAAGTCAAAAGGTTTAGAGTTTCCGGTTGTGTTTGTTGCGGATTTTAACCATCGCTTCAACACTTCGGATTTAACGCAAAAGGTGATTATTCATCCTGAGCTTGGATTGGGTTTGAATGTGACAGAGACGGAGCCTCCTACGGCATATCCGTCGGTTTCACGCGCTGCGGTGGCGCAGAAAATTCTTTGCGAGATGAAGAGTGAAGAGATGCGAGTGCTATATGTTGCTCTGACACGAGCAAGGGAAAAGCTTTTTATAGTTTGCTCGATTCCGGATGCTTTAAAAAAACTTGCGAATATATATTCGCGCGTGGTTGGCGGAGAGGAGTTTTCAGCCGAGGAGTTAAATGATACAGGTCCGATTCCATGGCTTCTTGCTCCACTTTTATTCTCAAGTGAGGGGCGTGAGCTGAGAGAGAGCATAAATGCATCTCCTATGCCCGATGCGAAAAGGATGTATTTTGATGTTAAAATTATAAACCCTGAGGTTAATGGCAGGAGCGTTTCGAAAAAAGAAAGTGCGGCAAAGAGTGATGACTTGCCGAGTATGGGGGATTTTGCACAGTTTCAGGAGATATTTGAGTATGAATACCCCTTTGCAAAGGCATCTGAGGCACCTTCGAAGATTACCGCTACTGGGATAAGGACGCTTGTTGAAGAAAATTGTATATCGGCTGAGGGTATAGCCGAACCGGAGGAGAAACACAAACTCTTTGTGCGTCCGGAATTTATTCGTGAGAAGGGGCTTACACCTGCCGAAAAGGGAATTGCCGCCCATCTCGCGATGCAGCTTGTAGAATTTTCAAACTGTACGGATTTAGAAGGTGTTAAAGGTGAGCTTGCAAGACTTTACGCGATGGGGCAGCTTACGGATAAAGAGTTTGAAGCGGTTAAACCTGAGATGCTTATGCGGTTTTTCCAATCCTCTATAGGTGCCGAGGTACTGCAAGCTCAAAAGCTTTGGCGTGAGTTTCGTTTTTCGGTGCTTGTTCCTGCCGACCATATGGCACCGGATGAAACTATGATTTTGCAAGGTGTGGCAGACTTGTTTTTTGAGACCGAGCAGGGTATTGTTTTGGTGGATTTTAAAACCGATGCGGGCGATATAGACGAAGCTGAAGCGTATAGGCGCTATAACGAGCAGCTTAGGGCATATGCCTATGCCCTGGAGCAGATATTTGGGGAAAAGGTATTTCGCAAGGTGCTGTTTTTCCTGAGGTCGGGCAAAGTTATAGAGCTTAAATAGTGCTCGTATAGCTAGCCAAAGTATATTTAATTTGAAAAATTAAAAAAATCTCTTGCGTTTTATTCTCAAATGTGATATGATTTAGTCACTGCGTATTTCTTGTATACCGAAAGAGGTGAAAATAATGAAAGAAGGAATCCATCCGGAATACGGCACGACTACCATTACCTGCGTATGCGGCAATGTTATTGAGACCGGCTCAACCAAGAAGGACATCCGTGTTGAAGTTTGCTCCAAATGTCATCCGTTCTTTACCGGCAAACAGAAACTGGTTGACACCGGCGGACGTGTTGATCGCTTCAATAAAAAGTTCAACCTGTCTCAGGACAAGTAAGAGTCCGTGCTTCTTTTTAAGTAAAAAAACGCCTTTGGCTTTATGCCAAAGGCGTTTTGGTTTTTTATTAACAAATTAAAGAAGATTTTTTCTCTGCTCCTCGGGTGATGCGGGATGGAGAAGAGCCGGTGCTATGTCAAATACAGTTTTGCAACCGTAACTGCCGCCGAGACTTAAGCGATATGCTGCGCGGGCGTAAGCGCAAAGCACGCTTGATGTGAATTCCGGATTGGAATCAAGCTGCAGGCGGTATTCTATAATGTGCTTATTCTTCTTTTCAAAGCCGGTTACGCCGCTGCGGAATACAACGCCGCCGTGCGGGATGCCGCTGTGATCGCGCATGAGCTCATCTTTGGAAATAAAGTGGACAGTGGTGTCATACGGCTCGAAGTAGTTGGGCATGGTTTTTATAGCATTTTCGATTTCTTTCTTATCTGCGCCGTCTTCTGCGACGACAAAGCATTCGCGCAGATGCTTTTGCCTTACGGTTAGCTCAGGTGTTTCGCCATTTCTTACGGCATTGAGGGCAGAGTCTACGGGTATAGTGTACTGACGTGCGTCAACCACACCGGGGATTCTGCGTATTGCATCTGAATGTCCCTGACTTACACCTTTGCCCCAGAATGTATAGTCATTACCGCAGGGAAGAATTGCCTGACCGATGAGGCGGTTTAAGGAAAACATTCCAGGGTCCCAGCCTGATGAGATAATAGCTACGGTTTTATTTTTCTGGCAGACAGCGTCAACTTTTTCAAAATGCTCGGGGATTTTAGCGTGGTTATCAAAACTGTCCACAACATTAAAGTATTTGGCAAGCTCGGGGGTTTGCACGGGTAAATCGTTTGCGCTTCCGCCACAGAGGATGAGGACATCAATCTCGTCCTTGTGTGCTTTGGCATCGTTTATCGAATAAACCGGAATGTTTGTATGAGTTTTAATAGAGGATGGGTCACGGCGCGTAAAAAGAGCGACGAGCTCCATGTCCTCAGACATGCTCAGCGCGGCTTCAACACCTCGACCCAAATTGCCGTATCCGGCAATGCCTACTCTTATTTTCATAAATAATCATCCTTTCGTACAGGGTATAAGAAATTATAACCAGATAAAAAAATAATAGCACGCAAAGTGGTGGATGTCAATGCAATAAGTATGGAAAATGCGCGTTGAGAGGAAGGCTGGGGGCAAAAGAAAAAACGGCTGATGTAGAAAACAACAGCCGATAAATCTAGAGTTTTGAAGTCGGATCGTAGCCATGTCGTTCTGT
>JAZRUF010000017.1:0-16437 GCA_045652405.1 Eubacteriales bacterium
CCGCAAGATAAATAATTGCGCCCCAACCCATGTTCTGCCAGATTTCTGACATGACATATAGAGGTCTGAACCACTTTGCATCAACCAGGATATTTACGTTCTCAACGCCCAGGCTCTGAAGGAATCTGGTGATAAGACCGCCGGTCGGTGCCAGGAACATGGTAAACAGACCGACAACAACAACTGTTGAATAGAAGTGAGGCATGTAGCTGACAGTCTGCACAAACTTCTTAAACTTGGCGTTGGTAACCTCGTTTAACATAAGTGCAAAAATAATCGGTGCCGGGAAGCCGCAAAGCAAGGACCAAAGACTCAGCAACAAGGTATTCTTCAATGTACGGAAGAAAAACTTATAGCTGAAGAAACGCTCGAAGTTTGCAAAACCTACCCAATCACTGCCACCGAAGCCAAGGAACGGTTTGTAATCCATAAATGCGATTATAACGCCGTACATCGGCAGGTAGTAGAACAGCGCAAGACAAATGATTGTCGGGATAGTCAGCAAGAACAAATATTTGCCGTTATTGAACTTCTTCATGAACTGTCCCTTTGAGTTGACAACCGGCAGAGCATCAGCCGGTGCCTGTGCTTTTTTCGCTCTACTCAAAAACATTCACTCCTCTGGAATAAATTTTACTTTGTATATCAACTTTCATTTCCGAAGGTTCACCCTTCCTTCAGGATAAGAAAGCTAACATCCTTGAATTTTTTAATGCATCACATTAAATACATTTTCTGCATATGTTTTTTTAACTGCTTGTCTTCGATTTGCGTTTTTGCATCACGCGCGGAAATTGAAAATAATGTAAATCTTTTCTACTGTAAATTATAATAAGAAATTAACAAAATATGAATTGCCATTTGTTTAACTCATCACCAAATTTTACGATTTACGTAAAAGTAGATAACATTATAAGTTTTAGATATTGAAAAAAACGATATTTCACTTTCCGACGGTATACGCGCGGTTTTTTCGACATTTTTCGTTTTTTATGAACTTTATCCGCCGAAAATACATTTAATATTTCCGTAACATTTTCAGTTTACTTAATATTGATATGTAAATATCAGGTTATATGCTTCGGTTTTATATAAAATGTTACTCGCTTACATTCTTTTTTCTGTAGTCGCCGGGTGTGTATCCGGTATATTTTTTAAAGAGGCGAATGAATGTATTTATATTGGCAATGCCCACCCTTTCGGCGATTTCTTTGTTTTTAAGCATCGGGTTTTGCGCATCCTCAACCAAGGCAACCGCCTTTTTTATACGGAAGCTGTTGATATAATCGCTTAAATTCACATTCATCTTACTCTTAAAATACGAGGATATATATGCAGCGGTCAGCTTTAGCTTTTCCGCAAACAGGTTAAGGTAAATATCCTCCGTATAATGCTTTTCCACATAATCGAGAATGTAGCTTATGATATAATCCTCTTCGCGTTTGTTGATGCGGATGTATTCTACCGCCTGCTCAATAAGAGTTTTGCATATTGCGCGGTACTGGTCAAGGGCTATGGCTTTGTCCAGGCGGCTGTACGTCTCAGCCACCCGCAAAGACGCAGGCGTGGTGTGGAACAATCGATTAATGAGCTTGACCGCACAGTTTACAATCTCGGTGCACAACAGATACAGGTCAAATCCGTTGACATCCTTTTTGATGTTGTACTCCAAAATTTCATCGAGCAGGCGTATGCTGTCCTCAGGGTTTTCATTCTGGAGCATAGCAGTCAGCTTTTCCATTTGCTCGACGCTGAAGTAGAACCTGCCCGCGCCGGGTTTTATCTCACTCTCACGCAGTACCTGCGTTTCGGTGACAATCGGGCGAGCATATTTGGATATTGCGTACACATGGTCATATATGCGCTTGAGCGCTCTTATATCCTCATACGGCTCGCTTATTACAATTGTAAAGAACACATACTCGCTCTCATTATCAAGCTTTGATACGATAGCGGACATAGCTTCGTTTATGCGCGCCTGCCCGACTTCGGCATTAACAACCGATACTATCTGGTCACTTTCGACCTGGAAGGTAGTTGCATCGAGCGTCGCGTTTGTCATATACAATTCTATAAGCTGTTTTAAATAGAACGCAATCTTACCCTGCTCTTCATCTATATTTTGCTTATACTGCTCACGGAAATTAACGCGGAAGTAGACCAACACAAATTTGCGGTCAACGCTTATCTGATTTTCCATATCGTCTATACTTACGTATATATCCCTCATGCGTGACTGTAAGAAAACCGTTTTGAGCAAGGAATCCTTTTGGGTAATCTCACGTATACATTCGTCATTTTTTTTGACGAGCGCGTCCACGCCAAGACGCACCGCTTCAAGGCTTGCGCAGGTTTTATCTGCATTTTCCAAGCCGCAACGCTCAGAAACCGTACGGCTTATATCTTTAATAAGCACGCTATACCTGCGGGCGAACACCCACGCAAGTGCAAATGCCACTGCGCACACCAAAACAAGAATTAAAAACAGTATCAAAACCGTCAAATTTATTTTTCCGAACAGCTCTGCGTGCGAAATCCAGCGATAATACACAAGGCCGTCAAGCTGGGAATTGCGTCGGAATACATATCCGTTTTTAACGCGCTCAACCGCGGCTACATTTTCAACAAAAGCATTGCTAAGGTCATATCCATTCAAGGAAAGTGCGATTGTTTTTCCGTTTTTATCAAACACTGCGGCATTATCACCCATACCGGGGATGCCGAACAAATCGAAAAGTCCTACAAACAAAAAATTGTTGTTTCCGGACATTTTATAGGCTATCGGGGTCAAGAGCTTACCTGATACCGATGAATCCCTTGCGCTTTCAAAGCGCGATGACGGATAGAGTTGAAACGTAAAAGAGCGCGAAAGCTCGCCGGTCCAGAACTCATCTGTATATTCGGAATTCTTATACTGCGAATCAAAAAACATATCACGACGGAAGGTTCCGCTTGAGTCAAGGATGCTGTCGCACTCACCGCGCGGCACAATAAACACCGTCTCCAAATGTTGGGCGAACTCATTTTGCTTACGCAAAAATACACTCGAGCGCAACGTCTCAGTCACCTTCGAATAATCCGTATCCTCACTGAGATTGCCGTCTGCCACCGCGTACAAATTACTGTCCATAGAGACTTCTGCAAGGGTATATTTCATTTGTTCAAGGTATCTGTCCACCGTTGCGGTTGAAGCTATGTATTTTTCATTTGCATCTTCAATCGCATGGGTGCACTCGCTTTTCCAATATACATACAGAAGCACCGCGCAAAACATGGCGACAACACCTATCAAAGCCCCGGCTTTTACAAGCTGGGAAAAAAGCTCGCTTTTTTTGTTATCTTTGCCGGATAACCTTTTTACCCCTATCACGTTGACCTCCAAATTATTATATATTTAAAAATATGCATATCCAAATTTTACAAAAACTAAAGTTTCGTTTTGCACATATCTAAAAAATAATCGTTTTTTAATGCACAAAAATACTCACTATCGGGTATTATACACCATTTTTTATAAAAAAGGAAGTGGTAATCTAAATTTTTGAATACATTTTTTCGCCAATTGAATTGCGGATATTCATTTTTTTATGTATAATTGATTTTATTATCCGGCTGATATATAATATTAAAACATATACAAAAGTTTTGATAACAAGGAGTTTGGTTAGGATGTCTTTCATTCGCTGTTGTGTTTTCGATTTAGACGGCACACTTTTAAATTCAAATGACAAAATAAACCCCGACACACGCGATACTCTTATAGCCTTGCAGGACAGGGGATGCTATATCGTAATCGCAACCGGAAGGTGTGACCTTCAAATCCTTGAATATATTGACGAGCTTAAAATAACAGGTCCGATAATCGCATGCAACGGCGGATATATAAAGAATGTAAAAACCGGTGAGGCACTCCGCGCACGAACTTTCCGACCCGAGCATATACGTGAGCTAATTGACTACTGCAACGAAAAGGATTTAGACCATATGGTGTATTTAAAAGACCGGGTATATTACGCAGAGGGAAGTAAACGTGCTTTAAAATTTATAAGGTACAATGAAAACGCAAAACCTGAGCACCGCGTTCCGCTATGTTGCATCAGGGATGCGGACATGGAATATATTTATAACAATACTCTCAAGCTCCTGGTTATAGGAAGTCCTGAGTTAAAGGATGTACTCGATACACACTTTAACCGCGACGGACGATTTACCGCGGTGATGTCCGGCGAAAATTTGATTGACATTATGCCCGGGCGCACGAGCAAGGGCGAAGGCGTATCCTTTCTTGCGGAAAAACTTGGCATCCCTCTCTCCCAAGTTGCGGTGTTTGGCGACAGCCCGAACGATGAGTCGATGTTTCGCGTCGCAGGTTTTCCCATCGCAATGGGGAATGCGGAACCTGAAATCAAAGCCTTGGCGTGTTTTGTTACCCGCTCAAATGACGATGACGGAATTTTACACGCACTGCGCCATTTCAACGTGATATAAAAAACCAAAAACTCCGTTGCGATATGCAACGGAGTTTTTTTCATAATTATGTAATTTACTTACCGAGTACACGCACTCTTGATACACCCTCGATAGCTTTTATCTTATTTATAAGCTCATCATCCGGGCAAGTGTTGGTATCAAGCACTGTATACGCATTGTCCTTTTTAGAGCGGTTTGCCATGTTCTCAATATTGATATTGGCTTCTGCAAACAGGTTTGTTACACCGCCGACCATTTTCGGGACATTCTTGTGCAGGACACAGATGCGGTATGTTCCCTCACGAGCCATATCCACATTCGGGAAGTTTACGGAATTCTTGATAACGCCGTGCTCGATGTAGTTTACCATCTCATCAACTGCCATTACTGCGCAATTGTCCTCACTTTCAGGGGTGGATGCGCCCAGGTGCGGCATTACAACTACGTTGTCAGCGCTCAAGAGCTTTGCATCACCAAAGTCGGTGACGTATGCACCTGCCTGACCTGATTCGAGAGCTGCGAGCATATCGTCGGTATTGACGAGCTCTGCACGCGCAAGATTTATGATGCGAACGCCCTTTTTCATTGTGGCAAGAGTTTCAGCGCAGATTGTATTGCGTGTTTCATCGGTTGCCGGAACATGCAGAGTGATATAATCACAATTTTCAAAGATTGTCTTCAAATCCTTAGCGTGGATGATGCTGCGAGAGAGATTCCACGCTGCATCAATTGAGATATATGGGTCATATCCGTAAACCTGCATGCCGAGCTTCTCGGCAGTATTTGCAACCATTGCGCCGATAGCGCCCAGGCCTACAACACCGAGTTTCTTTCCGCTAAGCTCAGGACCCACAAAGTTGCTCTTTCCCTTTTCAATGAGCTTTGAAATCGCATCGCCCTCATTAGCAAGGGTTTTAGCCCACGTGATACCCTGAACGATTTTGCGTGATGCCAAGAACAGTGAGCAGATAACCAGTTCCTTAACCGCATTTGCATTTGCACCCGGGGTGTTGAAAACTACAACGCCGTCCTCTGCGCAAGCGTCAACCGGGATATTGTTAACTCCCGCGCCTGCACGTGCAACACACAAAAGTTCGGGGTTGCGCTCAACGGAATGGAGGTCTGCCGAGCGGACAAGGATACCCTGCGGTGCACTTGCATCATCGCTGCAGGTGTACTTCGCACTATCAAGGCGGTCAAGCCCTATTTTTGCAATTTTGTTCATGGTCCTGATCTGATACATTGGACATTCTCCTTAATTATATAGTAACTGTTAGTTGTTTTCCTCAAATTCCTTCATAAAGTCAACAAGCGCTTTTACGCCCTCAACCGGCATCGCATTATAGATAGATGCGCGCATACCGCCAACTGCACGGTGACCCTTGAGAGTAAGAAGGCCCTTTGCAGCAGCTTCCTTGACAAACTTCGCGTCAAGCTCTTCATCGCCGGTGCGGAAGGTTACGTTCATGAGTGAACGGCTCTCAGGTGAAATCTCAGTCTTAAAGAGCTTGCTTCCCTCCAGATAATTATACAGGAGTGCTGCCTTTTCCTTATTGATTTCATAGAGCTTTGAAATTCCACCGATTTCCTCAATCCACTCAAGAACCAGCTTGCACATATAGATAGAGAATGTAGGCGGGGTATTGTACATTGAAGCGTTATCGATTTCGGTAGCATAATCCATAACTATCGGGATATTCTTCATCGCGCGACCTGCAAGGTCTTCGCGGATAATGACAATAGTAAGGCCTGCCGGTGCCATATTCTTCTGAGCACCTGCGTAGATAACGCCGAACTTTGAAACATCAACCGGCTCGGAGAGGATGCAGGAGGACATATCCGCAACCAGCGGAACATCGCCGGTTTCCGGAACGTAATCCCAATGCGTGCCGTAGATGGTATTGTTAAAGCAGATATGTACGTAATCTGCATCCGGGTTGAGCTTGAGCTCATCCTGGCGCGGGATACGAGTGAATTTTTCATCCTCGCCACTTGCAGCGATTTTTACATCGCCGTACTTTTTAGCTTCCTGAGCAGCTTTCTTGGAAAAGCTGCCGGTTACAATGTAATCGGCAGTGCCGCTTCCGGTCATCAAATTCATTGCAATAGCCGCGAACTGGAGAGTTGCGCCGCCCTGCAGGAAAAGGATTTTATAGTTATCCGGTACATTGAGTACCTTTCTGAGCAGTGCCTCAGTTGCATCAAAAATTTCAAGATATGCTTTTGAGCGGTGGCTCATCTCCAAAACTGACATTCCGGAGTTACCGTAATTTAAAAGCTCTGCCTGAGCTTTCTTTAAAGCGCTTTCGGGCAGCATGGACGGACCCGCAGAAAAATTATAAACTCGATTTTCAAACATAGGTCGAATACCTCCAATAGACATAATAAATAAATTATACTCCCTCAAAACAGCAATGTCAAATCCGTATATGGGTTTTATGTCATATTTTTTCTGTTTTTTTGTCAGAATTCAATGCCAAGTGCTAACTTTCTTTAAAGTGCGGCTTTATCCGCCGTGTTTTATTGCTCGCAATTTGTTGCGCATTTCTTTATTAAATATGAATTTTTTATTACACATTCACTTTTACCACTTGACATATTTTGTTTTATGAGTAAAATAATAATTAGCACTCGACCTCCAAGAGTGCTAAAAGCAAAAATTTAATTAGGGGAGGTTGTATATGAGTCTCAGCGACAGAAAAAAACGTATCCTGAAAGCTATAATAGACGAATATATTGAAAACGCCGAGCCGGTTGGTTCCAAATCAATTGCCGCGCGTGCAGAGCTCTCCTTGTCCCCCGCTACTATCCGCAATGAGATGTCAGACCTTGAGGAGTTAGGGTATCTTGAGCAGCCGCATATAAGTGCAGGGCGCATCCCGTCCACCGCAGGATACCGTCTGTACGTAGATGAGCTTATGAACCGCTACAAGCTATCTATAAATGAGCTTGACGCGCTAAACGCAGGGCTTCGCCTGCGTATGCAGGAGCTTGACCGCCTGATACGCGATGCGGGCCGCGCGGTTTCGCAGCTTACGGATTATCCGACCTACGCGATAATGTCCTCGGTTTCGGACATAAGCATACGCAAGTTTGATTTAATATATGTAGATTCGCATACTGTAATTCTGGTTCTTGTAACAAACAGTGCGCAGGTTAAGAACAAATACTTAAAATCAGCTTTTGCGGCAAATGAAGACGAAATCTCAGCTCTTGCCAAAATGTTCAACCGCCTTTTTTCTAACCTGACGCTTGACCGCATAAGTCTTTCACTTCTAAAGCAGGCAGAGCGCGAGGCCGGAAACCTTTCAAGCTATGTTGACCCGGTCATGAATTTCGCGGCAGAGGTTATGTCCGCCGGAACAAGCGGAGATATGTTTGTAGGCGGTGCATCTAAAATCCTCAGTCACCCGGAATACCGTGACCCGGACAAGGCGCGCAGGCTCCTTGATTATCTGTCATCTGACCAGCGGGACATGGTTCATTCGATAAACTTTGACGATGAATCCGGCGGTTCCTCAGGCTCTATGCACATAACCATCGGGCGTGAAAATCTTGCAGAACCGCTTCAGGATGCGAGTGTAATCTACCGAACCTACGGTGTAGGACGGCATCTGCGCGGAGTTATAGGAGTTGTAGGTCCCACGCGTATGGACTATGCGCGTGTTGCGGCTAATTTAAATTATTTCGTGGAAGGGCTCAACAAATTACTTAAAAGTGCCTTTTTGGAAGACAATAATGAAGACATTTAACTCATTTGGAGGTGTTAAATATGGCTGAGAAGAACAAAGAGGATATTGAAACAACCACCTGCGAAGCCGAAACCGAGACGGAAGTAGTCGAGACCGCGCCTGAAAATCAGGAGATAACCGTTTCAAAAGAGGAGTTTGACGCTTTGCAGGCAGAGCTTGCAGATTGCAAGGACCAGCGTCTGCGCCTTGCTGCGGAGTATGACAACTACCGCAAGCGCACCGCACGCGAGCGCGAAGGCCTGTATGCGGATGCAACCGCGATGGCAGTGGGTGCATTTTTAGGTGTGTATGACAATTTTGAGCGCGCACTCTCTACCCCGACTGAGGATGAGGCGTATCGCAAGGGTATTGAAATGATTTATAACGAGCTGTGCGAGACGATGAAAAAACTTAAGGTTGAGGAAATTAACCCGGTTGGAGAGAAGTTTGACCCGATATTTCACAATGCAGTGATGCATGTTGAAGACGAAGCATTTGAGGAAAGCTCAGTTGCCGAGGTATTCCAGAAGGGCTTTAAAATCGGTGACAAGGTAATCCGCCACGCAATGGTAAAAGTGGCAAACTAAAAATATATTATATATGTAAATTAAATTTTGGATATAATCCGAATTGGAGGTATTATGTTATGGCAAAGATTATAGGTATTGACTTAGGTACAACAAATTCATGTGTAGCTGTTATGGAAGGCGGCGAGCCTACTGTTCTTGTAAACGCAGAGGGCGCTCGTACAACTCCGAGCGTAGTTGCATTCTCCAAAGACGGCGAGCGCATGGTAGGTCAGGTTGCAAAGCGTCAGGCTGTTAGCAACCCGGACCGCACAATCAGCTCAATAAAGCGTGAAATGGGCACAAACTACAAGGTTTCCATTGATGACAAAAACTACTCTCCGCAGGAAGTTTCAGCTATGATTCTCTCAAAGCTCAAGACTGACGCGGAGGCATTCCTCGGCGAGAAAGTAAGCCAGGCGGTTATCACGGTTCCGGCATACTTTACTGACAGCCAGCGCCAGGCAACCAAGGACGCAGGCAAAATCGCAGGTCTTGAGGTTCTGAGAATTATCAACGAGCCGACCGCTGCTGCTCTCGCTTACGGTCTTGACAAGGAGACCGACCAGAAGATTATGATTTATGACTTGGGCGGCGGCACCTTCGACGTTTCCATCCTCGAAATCGGCGACGGCGTATTTGAGGTTCTTGCAACCGCAGGTAACAACCGTCTGGGCGGCGATGACTTTGACAACCGCATCACCAACTGGATGATTGCTGAGTTTAAGAAGGACACCGGCATCGACATTGAGAAGGACAAAATGGCTATGCAGCGTCTGCGCGAAGCGGCTGAGAAGGCAAAAATTGAGCTTTCCGGCGTAACCTCTACAAACATTAGCCTGCCCTACATCACCGCTGATGCAACCGGTCCGAAGCACCTTGAGCTTACCCTCTCCCGCGCAAAGTTCAACGAGCTTACCGCTGATTTGGTTGAGAGCACCATGGTTCCGGTTCGTCAGGCAATGCAGGATGCAAAGCTTTCCCCGAACGACTTGCATAAGGTTCTGCTCGTCGGCGGCTCATCACGTATTCCGGCGGTTCAGGATGCTGTCAAGGCATTTACCGGCAAGGACCCGTTCAAGGGCATTAACCCGGACGAGTGCGTAGCAATCGGTGCAGCTATTCAGGCAGGCGTTCTCTCAGGTGACGTTACCGACCTGCTTCTCTTAGACGTAACTCCGCTCTCCCTCGGTATTGAGACCATGGGCGGCGTATTTACAAAGCTTATCGAGCGCAACACCACCATCCCGACCAAAAAGAGCCAGATATTCTCCACCGCAGCAGACGGTCAGACCTCAGTTGAGGTTCACGTTCTGCAGGGCGAGCGCGAAATGGCAGCTTACAATAAGTCCCTGGGTCGCTTCCACTTGGACGGAATCCCCTCTGCACCACGCGGCGTTCCGCAGATTGAAGTTACCTTTGATATTGACGCGAACGGCATCGTAAACGTATCCGCAAAGGATTTGGGTACCGGCAAGGAACAGCAAATTACCATCACAGCTTCCTCCAACTTATCTCAGGAAGAGGTTGAGAAGGCGGTTAAGGAAGCTGAGCAGTTCTCCGCTGAGGACAAGAAGCGCCGCGAAGAAGTTGACACCCGCAACAACGCTGACCAGCTCGTTTATCAGACCGAGAAGGCTCTCACCGAGCTTGGCGACAAGATAACTGAGGATGAGAAGAAGGGTGTTGAGGCTGAGGTTGAGAAGCTCAAAGAGGCTCTCAAGGGCACGGACACCGAGGCTATCAAGACTCAGACTGAGGAGCTTACAAAGAAATTTTATGAGATTTCCGAAAAGCTTTACAAGGAAGCTGCAGCTGCACAGCAGGCAGCAGGCGCACAGCCGGGTGCTGACGCTGCAGGTCCTGCAGATGACAATGTTGTAGACGCAGACTTTACTCAGGTAGACTAATTTAAAACTCAATATGGTACGCGGCGCACCCGCCGCGTACCATATTTTCCCCTTTAAGAATATTGCGTTGATTTGACATAATAAGAAAACTTTATTGTGCGAAATCAGCTCAATACATTGAAGGCTTACCCCAAAGGAGTGATTATATATGGCAGAAAGCAAACGTGATTATTATGAAGTGCTGGGTGTGCAAAAAGGCGCATCCGCAGATGAGATAAAAAAGGCATATAGAAAGCTTGCAAAGGCAAACCATCCGGACTTAAATCCGGGTGACAAAGCCGCAGAAGCGCGCTTCAAAGAGGCAAATGAGGCGTACGAGGTGCTATCTGACGACTCAAAGCGTCAGCTCTATGACCAGTACGGCCACGCGGGTGTTGACCCGAACTTCAATCCCGGCGGATTTGGAGGCGGGTTTGGTGGCTTCGGTGGATTTGAGGATATGGACCTCGGCGATATTTTCGGTTCATTCTTCGGCGGTGGCTTTGGCGGTGGCGGAGCTTCTCGCAGAAATGCCCCGCAGCGCGGTGAAAGCCTGCGCATGAGCATAACCCTTTCATTTGAGGAAGCGGCCTTCGGATGCGAAAAGGAGATTTCCCTCTCGCGCACGGAAAACTGTGCCGAGTGTAACGGAAGCGGCGCGGAAAAGGGTTCGGCGGTTGAGACCTGCCAGACCTGCCACGGTACCGGAACAGTTAAAACCGCGCACCGCACCCCGCTTGGTGTTATGTCCTCTACCGGTCCGTGCCAGGCATGTAACGGCAAGGGCAAGATAATAAAAACGCCGTGCTCTAAGTGCCGCGGAACCGGCAAAACACGCGCTACGCGCAAGATAAAAGTCTCCATCCCCGCGGGTATAGACGAAGGTCAGACCATCTCGGTTCGCGGTGAGGGCAACGCAGGTGTAAACGGCGGACCGTCAGGTGACCTGCTCATCTCGGTTTCCATCCGCCCGCACCATATTCTGACGCGTGACGGAAGCTCGGTTCTCTGCGATGTGCCGATAACATTTACGCAGGCAACGCTGGGTGCTGAAATTGAAGTTCCGACGCTTGACGGAAAGGTTAAGTACACAGTTCCCGCAGGAACGCAGACAGGTACGGTATTCCGCCTGCGAGGCAAAGGAATTCCGCATCTGCACAGCAAAAGCCGCGGCGACCAGTTCGTGCGCGTAAACATAGAAGTTCCCAAAAACTTAAGTCAGAAACAGAAGGAGCTGCTTGAGCAGTTTGCTGCTGCGATGGACGGAAGTGACAGCTCATATTCCGAGCGCAAGAGCTTTTTTGACAAGCTCAACAAGCATAAAAAGAAGTAGAAATAAAGCTTAAGCCGGGCGAATTAAACTCGTCCGGCTTGTTTTTTTATTCTAAGCGTCTAAATATTTCGCAGGATTTATCAATAATTGTTGTAAATCGCCGTTGATAATCGGCAGATATTGTGGTAGTATATTAATATGACTTTAAAACTATACCGAAGATAAGGAGTAGTGTAATCATGGCAAGCTCTTTTAATCCCGGCATGGAGGATAAAATCCCGATAGCTCCGCTTGGCATTGTGTCTTTAATCGGATGTCAGTCCCTGGGCGAGAAGGTAGATAATAACTTGGTTCAGCAGCGTCGCTTTAATGTGGAAAACGAGCATATTCCGCTCCACTTCCCCGCTTACCTGCGTGACACTTATTTGGTTGACCATACCACGCCGCGTTTTGCTTCAGGCGAAGGCAAGGCTATCATCCGCGAAACCGTGCGCGGTTATGACCTTTTTATTTTGGCAGACATCAGCAATTACACTGTTACATATAACATGTACGGCAAGGAATGCCCGATGAGCCCGGATGACCATTTTCAGGACATCAAGCGTGTAATCGCAGCAGTAGGCGGTAAGGCTCGCCGTATTACGGTTATCATGCCGCTTCTGTATGAAAGCCGTCAGCACAAACGCTCAGCACGTGAGTCTCTCGACTGCGCGCTCGCTCTTCAGGAGCTTGAGCATCTGGGTGTTGAGAATATTATCACCTTTGATGCGCATGACCCGCGCGTTCAAAACGCTATTCCTCTTTCAAGTTTTGAAAACATTCAGCCGACATATCAGATTATAAAGGCACTCACCAAAGAAGTTCCGGATTTGGAGATTGACAAGAACAAGATGATTGTCATAAGCCCGGACGAGGGCGGCATGGGACGCAGCCTTTACTTTGCAAGCGTTCTCGGCTTGGATGTCGGTATGTTCTACAAACGCCGTGACTATTCGAGAATCGTAAACGGCCGCAACCCGATAGTCAGCCACGAGTTTTTGGGTGATTCTGTCGAGGGTAAGGACGTTCTTATCATCGACGATATGATTTCTTCAGGCGAGTCGGTAATGGATATTGCACGTCTGCTCAAGGCTAAGAAGGCTCGCCGCATCTTTATTGCAGTAACCTTCGGTCTGTTCACGGAAGGCGTTGCAGAGTTTAACAAATGCTATGAAGAAGGCATTATTGACAAGGTATTCTCCACCAACTTAAACTACCGTCCTCAGGAAGTTCTGGACGCACCGTGGTATGTTGATGTTGATATGTCAAAATTTCTCTCTCTTATCATCGATACTCTCAACCACGACCAGTCAATAAGCACTCTGCTTGACCCGGCAAAGAAAATCCACGCTCTGCTGGATAAGAAAAAGGAAAGTAAATAATTTAAGTTTTGCGATAAAAAAGCAACGATTGAAATCAATCGTTGCTTTTTGTTTTTATTTATATACTATCTTACCGTCCATGACCGTCATGGTGGGTTTGATGTCCTTTATTTCGTCCTCTGGGCAAGTGAAATAATCGCAATCGAGCACGACGAAATCTGCCTTTTTGCCGACTTCAAGTGTGCCTGTCAGGTTCTCGTCAAAAAGAGTCCAGGCGGCATCGCGCGTATAGTACGCAAGCGCCTTGTCACGGCTTATTTTTTGATTTTCGTTATAAACCTTATCGTCGCGCGCTTTGCAGGTTACCATGTTATACATGCCGACAAACGGATGGTAGGGATTGCATGACGCAAGGGGGTCGAGCTTTACCATGTGGTCACTTCCCGCGCCTGCGCGCACTCCACTCTCTTCAATATCGCGATATGGCATGAATCTATCCATCTCTTCTTTGCATGTGACGCGCTCGACAAACGGAGCGTCCATATAATGCCATGCGGGTTGGAAATGCAGGCACACACCAATGTCCGCCGCGCGTTTGAGCTGGGATTTATTCATAAAATCAGCGTGCATGAGAACATGGCGGCTGTCTGCGACCGGCGCATACTTGTTGACGCGCTCATACGCCTGCAGAAGCTTTTCAGATGCTCCGCTTCCCACGCAATGCGCGCCAAACTGCAGTCCCGCGCACTGGGTTTTATAGATAGCCTCTTCAAGCTCATCCACATCGGTTACAAGATTTCCGCGCCAATCGTCGCCAATATTGTCAAGCCCAAAGACCTCTTTAATCTCGCGATAGCCGTTTTCCATAAGGGATGTGCCGGTGAGTATACCACCGTCAACCGTCTTTTTGCAGAGGCTAAAGCGCGAAAGGTCCGCATCGCCGAGGTCCATCGCCTTGGTATCGTTTATTATAGCATCATAATCCTCACCGCGCGGGAGCATGCGCGTATAGCGGCATCTAACCGTCTGCTTGCCCGCACGAGCAAGATTTGCCATTGCCGCCATACCTGCGGGGTTTGCTATCGCTTCCACCGTGGTGGTAATTCCCCACCTTGCATAGGCCTTCATCGTGCGCTCTATAGCGTCCTCGAGCGTGGTTTTCTCGCGCTTGAAATTATACGGCTCGAGGATTGCGCTGCAGTTAAGGAGTGTTCCCGTTGCGTTGCCGTCATCGTCAAAGATTATCTTTCCGCCGGGCGGCAGAACTGTCAAGTCAAGCATCTGAAGTGCAAGTGAGTTTACCTGACCGGAATAGAAACCGTTTACCGCGACCGGGTGTTCGGGCGCAGCTTCATCCAGCTCCTCTTTAGTAGGATACCTCAGCTCGTCAAGACGCAGCGGGTAGGTGTTCGGGTATGCAATCCATGTACCCTTGGGTTGAGCTGCTGCGCGTGCACGCACATCCGCAAGCAGTTCTTCTACGGACATCGGGATAAGCATTTCACCGTCAGCTTCACTGTCGGATACCATAAAAAGATGCGCATGCGTATCAATAATTCCCGGGATAACGCAGGCTCCTTTGAGGTCGATTACCTCTGCATCCGGGTAGCGTTGCGTAAGCTGGCAAGCATCTCCCACATGGTGGATAATTCCGTCCTCAACCGCTATTGAGTCCGCCACGCTGCGTTTGTCATCCATCGTGTGGAACTTACCGTTTATATATAAAACCATGTTTTTTCCTCCAATCAAAAAGGCGGTGGGTTGCGGAGAGCCAAATGAGCAATCCGAAGCCTGCCGCCTTTATTGTATCAAAGAGTGATTATACGCCTGAGAATGCGGAGTATCCGCCGTCAATCGGGAGAACGATGCCGTTTACGAACTTAGCCGCATCTGAGCACAGGTAGAGAACGCCGCCAACAAGCTCTTCCGGATCGCCGAAACGGTCCATAGGAGTGTTGCGCAGAACGTCCTGTCCGCGCGGGGTCGGGTTGCCGGTAGACTCATCAATCATCAAAGAGTAGTTCTGCTGAGTGATAAGGAAGCCCGGAGCGATAGCGTTTACACGGATGTTCTTGGAGTACTCTTTATTAAAGTGAGTTGCCATCCACTGAGTAAAGTTGGTTACACCAGCTTTTGCAGCGGAGTATGCAACGGTTCTTGTGAGCGGACGGTCTGCTGCCATAGAGCTTATGTTTACAACGCAGCCGCTTCCCTGCTCTGCAAAGAGCTTGCCAAATACCTGAGTCGGCATAATGGTGCCGATGATATTTAAGTTAAATACGAACTGGATAGCATCGGGGGGCATATCGAAGAATGCCATGTCTGCACTTGTGGTTCCCTTCGGATGGTTGCCACCTGCGCCGTTCAAGAGGATGTCAACCTTGCCGAATTTTGCAAGAACCGCATCCTTTGCAGCTTCAATGCTGTCTCTTTCCAGAACGTTACATGCGAATGCTGCTGCTTCATAGCCCTCTGCACGGATTTTTTCTGCTGCTGCTTCTGCTGCCTCAAGGCGAAGGTCAAGCAGTGCAACTTTTGCGCCTGCTCTTGCCATACCCTTGGAAATTTCAGCGCACAGAACGCCGCCTGCGCCTGTAACTACTGCTACTTTTCCTTCGAGAGAAAAGGGATTATACATTGTAAAAACCACCTTATATCAATTTTTAAAGATACGGGGGAAAGTATTCCTCTCCCCCGTGTATTGGATTTAAAAGTTTAAGCTTCTGACGATTAAACCTTCTCGTGAGTGTCAATCATCTCAATGTTGCCGTTCGGGCAGCGGTTGAAGCACATGCCGCAAGCTACGCACTTATCAGAGTTAATCTGGATAGCGTCTGCCTTGATGACAAACGGAGCGAAGTCTGTGCATATGGTCTTACAGAGCTGGCAACCCTCACCGCATCCGCACTGCAGGCAGCGTGATGCTTCTGCAACAGCTTCTTCCTCAGTAAATACGCGGCGGTAGGTATCAAAGTTCTTAATGCGCTCTGCACCGTCAGCGGTCTCAAGATTTACACCCTCAGTATCGCTGAAGTACGGATTGCGGTTAAGAACGCGCTCTGCGCTTACAACCGGATAATCGCCGGTGAAGTCGATGGTCGGGTTGCCGTTGGTGAGAGTGCTGTCAATGCTGAATGCTGCACGGCG
>JAZRUF010000018.1:0-9474 GCA_045652405.1 Eubacteriales bacterium
TACACATATCTCTCGTTTGTGATTACGCCTTCCGCGTCATCATCCATAACGCGCTCGACCTCTACGATGTCCTTTTCTATATGCGCGATTACCGCAGGGTCTAAATTAAGCTCGGAGAGAACCTTTTCATCGCGCTCAAAGATTTTTACCGAATACCAGCGCTGGCGCTCCTCGGGCATATCGTGAATTGTGGCTTCCTCTATATGCGCGAGCGCATGCTCGACGGTGCCGGAGAAGATATGCGAGGTCATAGGCTTTCTAATTTTCGCCGCCTCTATCGCGGCTTGCGCCGCCTCATATATACCCTCGCCCTTGAGGGCTGAGATTTCCACAATATTACACCCGAGCGCACGGCTGAGCTTCTCTATATCTATTTTATCGCCGTTTTTGCGGACAATATCCATCATATTTATCGCAACGACGACCGGGATACCTATCTCCATAAGCTGTGTTGTAAGATACAGGTTGCGCTCTAAGTTCGTACCGTCAACAATATTTAAAATTGCGTCCGGTCGCTCACCGATTAGGTAATTTCGCGCGACTACCTCCTCAAGCGTATAGGGCGAGAGCGAATAAATACCCGGAAGGTCAGTTATTACTACATCCTCATTCTTCTTAAGCTTACCCTCTTTTTTCTCAACCGTGACACCCGGCCAGTTGCCCACATACTGGTTTGCGCCGGTCAGCACGTTAAAGAGCGTTGTTTTGCCGCAGTTTGGATTTCCTGCAAGAGCAATTTTTAAATTCATGCCCGCACACCTCACTTTTAAAATTAGTGTAGACTAACTTCTTCATATGAAAAGCCGTCATACTTTTGTAAATAAAACTTACTCAACCTCAATCATTTCTGCATCCGCAAGGCGCAGAGAGAGCTCATATCCGCGCACGTTTATCTCAACCGGGTCACCCAGCGGCGCCACCTTGCGCACGTAAATCTCCACACCCTTGGTAAGCCCCATATCCATAATACGCCGCCTTATTGCGCCTTCGCCGTGGAGCTTTACAACCTTTACGGTCTGCCCTATTTTTGCACCCTTTAGAGTTTTCATGGTATTTCTCCTTTATCCGCCGCGCGGATTAGTGATGACTAACTCGCGTGTCAAAATATGGGTTAGCTTTTACTAACCGATTATATAATACACACACTTAAAAATTTTGTCAAGGATTTTGCATTTTATTTTTTTATATTTTAGAAACCCGCACAATCAGTTAGACTGGACTAACAGCGTTTTTTGTGCATTATTCCGCAGCATAGCGAGAAAAAAACGGAGCAGTTACTGCTCCGTTTTTTTTATCTCTTTTTCATTTCCTTATACTCGCGGCGGTCGGCTACGCTCATATACGCAGGGCGAATTATCTTGCCCGCGTTTGCAAGCTCCTCTATGCGGTGCGCACTCCAGCCGGCTATACGCGCGATTGCGAAAATAGGGGTATACAGCTCAAGCGGCAGGTCGAGCATTGAATATACAAAGCCTGAATAAAAGTCTATATTACAGCTTACGCCCTTGTAAATCCTGCGCTCCTTTGCGATTACCTCGGGGGCTAATTTTTCAACCAGCGAATAAAGCTTAAACTCCTTATCAAGCCCCTTTTCCTCGGAGAGTGATTTGGTAAAGCCCTTGAAGATATTCGCGCGGGGGTCGGAGAGTGAATAGACCGCGTGGCCCATACCGTAGATAAGCCCCGCCTTGTCAAACGCTTCGCGGTTTAACAGGCGCTTTAAGTAATCGCGTACTTGGTCTTCATCCTCCCAGTCGGTCAGTGTCTTTTTCATATCCTCAAACATCTGAACGACCTTTATATTTGCGCCGCCGTGGCGCGGTCCTTTAAGCGAGCCTAAGCTTGCGGCTATCGCGGAATAGGTGTCCGTCCCCGACGAGGTTACGACGTGTGCGGTAAAGGTCGAGTTATTACCGCCACCGTGCTCGGCATGCAAAACCAGCGCAAGGTCTAAGATACGCGCTTCAAGCTTTGAGTATGAGCTGTCCGGACGCAGGATATGGAGAATATTCTCTGCGGTGGAAAGCTCGGGCTTGGGCGGATGTATAAACAGGCTCTGACCGTCGTGGTAGTGGCGATACGCCTGATAACCGTAGACGGAGAGAAGCGGGAAGAGCGCGATAAGCTCAAGTGACTGGCGAAGTACATTTGCGACGCTTATATCGTCAGCACGGTCGTCATACGAATACAGTGTCAGCACGCTTCTTGCAAGGGTATTCATCATGTCCTGACTCGGCGCTTTAAGTATAATATCGCGGACAAAGCTCGTCGGCAGGGTGCGGTAGCCGCCCAAAAGCGCGGAAAACGCCTTGAGTTCCTTTTTGTTCGGAAGGTCGCCAAACAGAAGAAGATACACACATTCCTCGAAGCCGAAACGGTCCTCGGATATAAAGCCGTTTACTATATCCTCTATATTATACCCTCTGTAACGGAGCATACCTTCGCATGGCAGGATATTCCCCTCTTCATCCTTTATAGATGAGCATATTTCGCTTATTTCGGTAAGACCTGTCAGCACGCCCTGACCGTTTACGTCACGCAGGCCGCGCTTTACCTGAAGTTTAGTATAAAGCTCTTGCGGAATTCTTCCGTTTTTAACGCACAACTCAGAAAGTGCGGTTATCTCGGGTGTTAGTTCAGAAAGCCGATTGTTTGCCATTTTGACTTCTCCTTCCTCTGCTGCTTCTATAATTATAAGGGTATATTAAAAACCAAAATTATGCAATACCCCCGGCGATATGTTCAAAGAAATATTACAATTGCATATTTTATATTATACACTAATTTAAGGCAGAAATCAAAGAAAATGAATTTGCATAATTCGACTGTTTAAGATTGGTATTTAGCCTCAAGTGCTGCACGCCTTTTTCTGCGTACACGGTTTATATGCCGCTCAAAATCGCCGTTATTTATAAATTCCGCCAAAACATACTGTTCAAACGCAGGCACGGTGCACGAGTAAAAGCCGTTTTTCTTTATAAATTCACCCATCAGTTCCCGAGGCATAACCATATATCCTATGCGCATTGATGGTGCTATAGTGCGCGTGAAGGTATTTACATATATTACGCGCCTGTCGGGTGCGAGCGAGAACACCGTATCCTCATTTTTTGTGGACACTGTAAATTCCGAATCAAAGTCATCCTCAACTATTATTCCGTTGCACGCCTCTGCCCAACATACGTATTCACGCCGCTTCCACGCGCTCGCGGTAACGCCGCTCGGGAAGCTGTTAAAGGGTGTTACGTGCAAAACCGTCGCATACGTGCGCGAAAGCTCAGAGGTCAGAATACCGTCCTTACCCATTTTGAGCGGATCGCACTCCACGCCCCATGCGGTATACACCGAATGAATTTTTTTATAAGATGGGTTTTCTATTCCATAAATCCGCTCACGCCCTAAAAGCTGAACTATCATGCCGTACAGGTACTCGGCACCCGAGCCTATTATTATTTGCCCTGGCTCTGCACGGATTCCCTTTGCACGCGCCAGATAGTCGCTTATAGCTTGGCGCAGCTCATGGCTTCCGAGATTCGGCGGCTTTATAAGCATCCTTTCGCCATATTTTGATATGACATTACGCATGGTTTTTGCAAAAACCGAAAACGGGAATTCATCCTCACTGTGACGGTATTCTCTGCCCGGCTCCCACAGCTCATGCTCACCCACGGGGAGAAAATCCTCTCTGCGGTAGGTGACGAAATATCCGCTGCGCTCGCGCGCCTCGGCATATCCCTCGTCACACAGAAGGCTATATGTATGCTCTGCGGTTATCACGCTGGTTCCGGTTTCTTCGGCGAGAGTTCGCTTTGACGGAAGTCTGTCCCCATATTTATATACGCCCTGGCAGATATCCTCTCGCAGTTGATGATAGAGCTGCATATACGCACTTTGCTTTAAATCGCTACTCACTGAATACTTCATCTGGTTATATTAAAAACTCCTATTTTGGTAATTTAAATAGTATCAGTTCTATTGTAATATATTTACAAAGATTTGTAAATAACTAGGAGGATAAAAAAATGAAAACAAAAACTCAAAAAATCGTGGGCGCGGCAATGCTCGCGGCGCTTGCGTGCGTTGCGACGATGATTATAAAAATCCCATCCCCTCTCAAGGGATATTTTAACTTGGGTGACTGTGTGGTGCTGCTTTGCGGATGGACAATGTCGCCGCTATACGGCTTTGCTGCGGCGGGTATCGGCTCGGCACTTGCAGACGTTTTTTCAGGCTATGCTATATACGCTCCGGCGACCTTTATTATAAAGGGCATTATGGCGCTAATCGCCTTCTACGGATTTAAGCTTGTTAAAAATGCAGGCAGTACAGTCGCGCAGATAGTAAGCGGTGTTGTTGCAGAGATTGTAATGGTCGCGGGCTACTTCATATTCGAAGGATTTCTCTACGGCTTTGCGGCAAGCGTTGTAAACATCCCGACAAACGCGTTTCAGGGTGTCGCGGGACTCATAATCGGAATGACGCTTGCAAAAATATTTGAGAAGGCGAAAATTGAATTTTAGAAAAAAGCTAAGGCAGCATGGGAATTTTCCCATGCTGCCCTTTTTTGCCTACTGAAAATCAATAATAAAAATACTTATAGAAAACCGGATATTCGTTTAAAAACTGCTGCAGCGTAACGCGTGAGTTCGAGCCCGGGTCATTAATTCTAAAGCCGGAGGCAGTCAGCCCGCTCACCGCACCGTTATAGCCGGTGATAAGTACCCAATGCTGCTTTCCCGACCGGGTTTTCGCACCGAAAAGAACCGGTTTCCCCTGCTTTAGGAGGGAGTAAATTTTGTTTAAATATCCGCTGTTTGATGTGACGGTCGTGTAATGTGACGGCCAGTACATATTCCCTGATGATGTGTAGCTGAGACGCTTGGACATCGCATCCGGGTAAATTGTCTGACCGGTACGGTAGGACTCCATCATCGCGACCGCAGTGGTAGCGCACCCGATTTGGGAGATTGTTTTACCCGAGCTTGCAATTTTTACGTTCGCCCAACGGCTGTCGGTTTGCTTAAAGCTCGGCACGGAAAGGCTTACCGCGGAATAGCTCTGGTTTGATGTCTCAGCTTTTGTGCTGAGGTAGGATGCGTTTACGTATCCGGTCTCCGTGCCGTGGTATAATATCCTGCTCCAGCCGCTCGCGGTGGAGAGGACTATTACGACCTCGCCCTTTGCAAGAGACGCTTTCTTCGGAAAGCTTACTCCCGCACCCGAGCGCACATTCAAACTTCCCGAGGTTATGTTCACTGCGCGAGTTTGATATGATACCGTGTCAATATAATTTGTGTGGCAGTAGCCGTACTCGCCTTTTGCGTATTCCACATACCACCACGAGCCGGATTTTGATATAAGGGTTATGTAGCTTTTATTTGCAAGTTTTTTTACAATTGGCGCGGATGAGGATGCCTGACTTCGCACGTTTAGATTCCCGCTTGTCACTTCTACCTGCCCGGCGGCGGAATTCATTTCGGCACCTTGTGCGGGAAGGTGCGCAGCACCCAACAGCATAATTAACATCATCAAAACGGATATAACTTTTTTCATTTCTTTCCTCCTTGTTTTTATCCACTCTTTTTTTAAGAGCTTTTGGTTTTCTTTAAACCAATTTTACCATGTTAAGGTTCATATGATAATACTCCAAATTCCGGTATATTACATAGGTTTAATTTTCCTTAAAAAAAGTATTGACAAAGCCGCATCTTACGGTTATAATATTATATGCAAATGCGGGAGTGACTCAGTGGTAGAGTGTCACCTTGCCAAGGTGAAAGTCGCGAGTTCGAATCTCGTCTTCCGCTCCAGAAAAAGCGTACTGAATTTTTTCAGTACGCTTTTTTTAGTGAAAAAAATCTCTTTTAACCGCAAAAAAAGACTTGTCACGACAAGTCTTTTTTCTTCTTTATTCATTCGGTTTTTGGTTGTTGCCCGCACGGTTTTCCGCGTTGCCGCCGTTTGAATGCCTGCGGCGGCGGTGGTGGTAGTTATTGCGGCGGTGCGTTTTTTTCTCAGCTAGCGCTTCAGTCTGCTCGGACTTAGGTGCGGGGGCTGAGTCATTCTTTTGCGCAGCCTCCTGCTGGCGCACTTTTTGCTTTTTATCGCGGCGTGGCTTATTATTCGGCTTATCTTTTGCGGGTTGCTTCTGCTCACCTGAAAGTTCATTATCTTCAAGCTTTGAAAGCTCAGGGTCAACATGTGATGAACTCTCCGCCTTAGCTTGCTTTGTCGGTCCGCGCTTTACGCACACGTCGCACTTGTTAAAGCACTTGGGTGCTAAGTCCGTGCTGTCATCAAGGCGCACCTTGAGCTTGCCGGTCATGAGTGATACATCCACGACCGTGCCGGTGCCTTGCGGGGTTTCGACTACCGATGACACCTTCGGTGTTGTTCGGATAAGGTCCTCATACGCCTCCTGCTCATACTTAAGGCAGCACATGAGCCTTCCGCATGTGCCGGATATTTTGGTCGGGTTTAAGGACAAATTCTGCTCCTTTGCCATTTTGATGGACACAGGCTGAAAATCGTCCAAAAAGCTTGCGCAGCAGAACGGTCTTCCGCATATGCCCAGACCGCCGAGCAGCTTTGCTTCATCGCGCACGCCGACCTGGCGCAGTTCTATACGCGTTTTAAAAACGCCTGCAAGGTCACGCACAAGCTCGCGGAAATCCACTCTGCCGTCAGCGGTGAAATAGAATAAAATCTTGCTGCCGTCAAAAGCGTATTCCACGTCAATACATTTCATTTCGATATTGTGCTCAGCAATTTTCTGCTGGCAAATTACCGCGGCTTTTTTCTCCTTTGCGCGGTTTTCCTCCGCAATGCGGCGGTCTTCCTCGGTTGCACGGCGCAGTACCTTGCGCAGCGGTGCGACCATCTCCTGCTCCTCGGCTTCGTGGTTTGCCGCGCATACAATGCCGTACTCTATTCCGCGGGCGGTTTCAACGATTACCGCCTCGTCCTTTTTTACGGTTATTCCGTTCGGGTCAAAGGAATATGCCTTACCCGTTTCACGGAACCTGACACTTATAATTTCTGCCAAGATTATTCCTGCCTCCTCTATTTTCTGACTGCCCGGGCGATTTCGCAGGTCAAAAAACCTGTGATATGCGCAACGCCGACGTTCTGCCTGCAATATGCCTTGGCGCGTGAGAGCGCGTCAATAATACTCAAAATACCGCGGTCTCCTGCGCGCGCATAGAGCTTTTTTGATGCGGCATCGCCATAAAACGCCTCAACACCGCGCGGGGTAATAAGCGCGTCACGCAGATGCGCGATTGTGCAATCTATAATCTCCGAAAGCTCTTCACGCTTTGATTTTTCAATAGCTATCATGCTCTCGGCAATTTTAAGTTCATCGCCCTGGGAAGCCGCGGAGATAATGCGCAATGCGCACTCCTCTGCCGGGCCGTCCTCATGCGGGGAAAGTGCTCTTCCGGCTATGCCGCGCGAACGCGCGATGAGCGATTTCTGCTCCTCTTTAGCGATGAGCGGTAATCGCTCGCCTAAAAGAGATGACATTTCATCACCGTCAAGCGGTGAAAGCGTCAGGCGCACACAGCGGGAACGCACGGTCTCCAGCATCATTTTTTCATTATAGCACAAAAGCAGGAAAACTGTAAATGCCGGCGGCTCCTCCAATATTTTCAAAAGCGCGTCCTGCGCCTCCTGCGTCATGGAGTCCGCCTCATGGATGAGATACACCTTCCGCGCCCCATCGTTCGGGCGCAGATATGCATCCTGCTTGAGCGCGCGGATTTCGTCTACTTTTATCGAGGCTCCGCTGCGGCGGATATGCAGAATATCCGGATGGGAGTCCTTCCCGGATTTTATGCAGGCAGCGCACGTGCCGCACGGCTTCTCACCGTCTGCCTGACACACGAGTGCGCGCGCAAAAATCCCGCCAAGGGTTCTTTTGCCTATGCCTTCGGGACCTGAGAACATAAAGGCATGGCTTATCTCACCCCTCGACACCGCGTTTGAGAGATATTCTTTTATCCTTTTATTGCCGTAAAAGCCTTCAAATTTCATTTAGATTTTTTCAAACCTTTCAACATCCATGACAAATATCGTAGCTCCGCCGACGGATATTTCCACAGGTACTGCCGGGAAAAAGCCCATGCCAAGCTCTGAATTTGACGGAACCATCTGCTTTCTGCTGTGGGAATGCTTATTGATTATCTCAAGAACTGCGTCTACTTTCTCCGCCTCTACACCCACGATAATCGTGGTGTTTCCGGTTTTGAGGAAGCCTCCGGTTGTCGCCAGGCGAGTTACTGAAAAACCGTCCTTATTGAGTGCGTTGATAACAGTTTGAGAATCGTCTGCGTTGATAATAGCCATAACTAACTTCATAGTAGGCACCTCCGTATTTAATCATTTTTTATCCTAAACCGCTATGCGGTCAGATGCTGATTACCTTAACTGTGTCATCCTCAAAAAAGCCGCTCTTGTAAAGATACTCAAGATGCGCTTTTTCTATGACCTCACCCGCGGCTACCGCGGGTATTCCGGGCGGGTATGGGCATATGCTCTCCGCCGCGATGCGCCCTTGCGCATCTGAGAGTAAAACGGTTTTACGCCTTAGAAACATCGCCTGATGCGGGGTGTACACCGCGCGGGGTTCGGGAAGCTTAGGCATATCACCGAGTTTTTCCCCGCCGCCTATCTCTTCAAGGGATATGAGCGCGCGCTCAAGGGTTTCTATATCCGAAACGTCATCCGCCGGAGTTATTATGAACAGGACATTTCGCGCATCCGCCATTTCGCAGACCACGTTCTGCTCATTTTCTAAATATGCCGCGGCATCGTATCCGGACATCCCAAGCTCTGCCGTGCACACGCACAGTCTTAGCGGGTCGCCGGCTTCAAGCTCGAGCGCACGAAGTGCGGTTTTTGCGTTTATGTACTCTCTGAGTTTTGAAAGCCGCTCGACAAGCAAGCCTATCTTCTCCCGCCCTGCACCTTCCACGTACTTTCGCGTCAAATCCATTGATGCCATGACCGCGTAAGACGGACTTGAAGTACCGAAAAGCGAGGTGGCATCCCTAACCTCGTCGGGTGTAAACTCGGATGATGTCATAAGCATTGCGGCCTGTCCGAGTGCGGGCAGGGTTTTATGCAGTGATGTAACCGCAATATCCGCTCCAAGTGCTACCGGGCACTCCATGCCGGGGGTAAACGGAAAATGCGCGCCGTGAGCTGCATCGACTATAAGACGTGCTCCGCTGTTATGTATTTTATCTGAAATAGCTTTTATGTCACACACCACGCCGTAGTAGGTCGGGCATGTGAGTATTACCCAGCGGATGTCCTCATCGCGCTCGAGCACGCGGGATACATCCTCGGGAGAGATTGCATCGGGTATATTATACGGTGCTTTAAGCTCAGGGGTAAGGTATACCGGACGTGCGTCAAAGAGAGCGAGTGCGCGGTATACGCTCTTGTGGCAGCCGCGGTCTATGAGCACCT